>CAYMRT010000059.1:0-2279 GCA_964392885.1 uncultured Desulfobacterales bacterium
TGCCTCAAATGCCCTTTTTTAACCATCTTCTTCTGAAGGCAGAAGATTGGCAAAAGAGATGGTGGGCAGTATAACAGGAGGCCAAGGCCCTCTTGATGTAACGGTAATGAGGAATTCTCTGGCAGCGCTATAGATAATGGATGCTCCGTTTATCCTGAGCAGCTTTTCATGCTCCTCCCACTTGTCATCAACACCAAATAGGCCAACTCCTATAAGATGTATGGAATAAGGAATGCGGCTGTCTTCATCCTCCGGTTGAGCAACTATTTCAACAGTAACCTGATACAGATTGTTGCCTTCATCCTTGGTTATAGAGGTTCTGACATCAAAATGGGCCTTGTCTGCCTCCTTGCCCGGTTCATATTGCGGATCTGCTGCAACATGAACAAAAGGGAAAAAGTATTTTTTTAGTTCGATCGGGGCCCTGGCAACCATCACGCAACTTCCTGCAGTTTCTCTGGCTTAGATATAGGTATATCCTCTACTTTAATTTTCCCTCCCCATTCAGGCACGGCATGTTGCCCGTCCTTGGCACAATCAATCACCTTAAACCATCTGTCCACCTGATGTTCCACGGGTGTGATCTGAATGTGAAGCTTTCCATCCAGGGCCTTTGCCAATTTCGTCATGGTGTGGATGGTGAAATTGGCGTTGCCTCTAAAGACCTTGGTTATGTATGCCTGAGAGGTGTTGAGTCTCCTTGCAAGTTCTTTTTTTGAGATATTGCGCTCTTTCATGAGTTGATAGAGTTTGGTGGTAAACTCAAGAATATTTTTTTCTGCCTCAAAGGCCTCATCGGCTTCGACTTCTTTCCAAAGCTCGCCAAAACTTTTGTATCTATTCATTTTATTTCGTCGATAATTTTGATGTTGTTGTTTTCAAAATCAGCCAAATATCTCTTTTTTATCCTAATAGCTTCTTTAATTATGCCGCTTGGCGTCTTTCGGCTCTTTTTGATGAATACCTGGGTGCAAACAATAACTTTTCGCTCTTTGGGCAAGTAAAACCACAACAGCCTTAAATCCCCTGCAATGAATTCATAGATCTGATTTTTGGCATCCACCTGATGGCTAATAGCATCAGGAAAAAGTTGCGGCCCGCGAGGGTCTTCTGCCGCTTTGGCCACGATAGCCAAAAGCCTCCTCCGGGAACCGTGATATTTCTTGTTTAAGCCACCCAGTTCTTCCAAGATTTGACAATAGCTCCGGTTCTTGCAAAAGGCGTATATCGCCCATCTATCTACTTTTATCGGATGAAGAAACATTAATGATTAACCTAAAGGTTAAGCGAACCTGAACCAAATCTCAAGCCACTAAATATAGCGTCATAAATACTGTCTGCCACCAAAAGTTGTGTAACATGCTTGATCAAGCCTCAAACATCAATTGCCTAAATTCCTCTTCAATGAGATGGATCTTGTTGAATGGGTCTTCCAGCGTGTTATCTCCATTTACATAGATTCGGTCAAATTCTGTATCCCTGGGATTGATGTTTGATTTTTTTAAAAGCTCTTCCAGCATACTGTCGTCATGCTCCTTGAGATTCCTCCAGATAACAAGTATGGACTCACCTTTTAGATTTTCACCTTCCACAATAAAAGGTCCAAGTTTGCTCTTTTGCATAAATTTAACCTTTAACCCAAGAAGCCAGTTAAAGGTCTCAATGAGATCAATTTTTACAGGCTCCGGCTCTGCTACTCCCCTTTTTGAAATCAGCAGCTTGTAATCAAAAGGATTTTCAAACTGGTTCAAATCCAGAAGTGAGGGACTGTCCTTGGTTTCTACATCCAGCCAATAGCCAAGCAGGTAGTCTTCACGAAATGGCTTGCTTTCTTTCAAAACCCTTTCCTGAACCTTTCCCCTTGGTTTTAGTTTTAGGTTGTTGAGCGTGTCTTCGTAGGATTCAATGCGGATGTATTTGAAGGCATGAGATATGCCTGTTTCAGGAGATTTAGGAAAGCCATTTTTCCAATCTTTGGAATATACGACCTTCTTTATGCGTGGCATGAGTACAGTATCAAAGTAGTCAGCCATTTCTACAAGAATATATTTGCGCTTGCCACTACCTGGTTCCTTTACATTATCCTCACGGTTTAAATTGATAACAGCATGGGCAGTGGTGCCGGAACCGGCGAAGTAGTCCATGGTGATTGCGAATGAATCTGCCCAATATCTTATAGCATCTATGGTTAGATAGATGGCCTTCGGATAGCTAAATTGTAAGTTGTTGCCTAAAATGTTTATTAATAATTTGCTCCCGTGTGATGTGGCTGAATATTT
>CAYMRT010000060.1:0-3057 GCA_964392885.1 uncultured Desulfobacterales bacterium
GAAAGCTATATTTAACCAACTACCAGAGGATACTTTAGAAAATTCTACCTACTCCAGTCATTGCCTTTTGGAAGTAAGATATAAGGGGCAGTCATTTGAACTTATGATAACCCTTAGCAAAAAATGGCAGAGCGAGTTCCATAAAGAGCATAAAAGGCTTTATGGATATAATCTTTCAAATCATCCACTTGAGATAACGAGCATCAGGAGTAGAGTTATAATAAAAAGGGGAAGAAAGGAGGGTATTTTCTCCAAATTGGGGGAAGGCTTTTCAGAAGATGACTTTAAGCCTGTTTCATTTAAAAATTATGAAAGTGTTCAAGTAATATTTAAAAATGGGATAAAACAGGTGCCAATGATAAACAAAAATGAGATAGAAATTCACTCTTGTCTTGATGGCCCTTCACTTATAATAGATGACTTTACCACTATTTTAGTGCTTGACAATTGGAGAGTCTTTAATGTGGATGGCCATTTAATTGTTCAAAAAATGGATTAAATGAAGCTAGATGATATATTAAGGTTTGTAAACCAAGACCAAAAAATAGTTCAAGTTATCTTAGATGCTGTAAATACCGGCATACTCATTTTAAATGATTCTTATAAGATTGTCTTTTCAAACTCCAAGGCAAAAAACCTATTAGAATTAGAAGATAATTTAGTAGGGAAAAGCTTTATTGAGCTTTTTTTGCCTGATGATCAAAAAATTCTTGCCAAAAATGTTTTTAAGCTTTCAGAACGTCAAGGAGAATTCGACGGCGAGGTAATGCTTAAAAGAGGTAAAAGTGGCACCTTTATGGCCCTTCTTTCAATATCATTTTGGAATATAGACAATAAAAAAAGCTATATTGTAACAATAAATGATATTTCCCGCTTAAAAGGTGTTGAAAAAATTCTTAAAAAGTCAGAAAAGATGGTCTATTTAGGCCAGATGCTTGATGATATTAGTCATCAGATAAGAAATCCAGTTTTAGCAATTGGGGGGTTTGCTAGAAGACTTTTAAAAACAGAGCTTGAACGCCCAGAATATGTAAGAATTATAATTGATGAGGCACATCGCCTCGAGCTGCTCTTAGATGAGTTAACTGAATTTATTCAGCTTCCAAAGGCAAAGTTTACCCTTTATGATACTAATATAGTAACTACTTTTGTAACTGATCTAGCTAAAGCCGTAGCTAAAAACTTTAATGCCAACCTTTCAATTACAGATAATACTCAACATGATAAAGTTGTTATTACAGACTTTATCTTATTAAAAAGGGCAGTTGAACCTATTTTAATTAACGCTTGTGAGGCTTATTTTGAAAAAGATTCACCTCCTGAGCTAATACTTTCTTTCTTTACGCTTAATGAAAAAAAAGGAGGGCTTAGGATCTGCATTGAAGATAATGGGATAGGGATTAGATCCCCTCTTATTGAACGTATATTTCATCCGTTTTTTACTACTAAAACTGGACACCTTGGAATGGGGCTTACCTTTTCAAAAAGGATAATGGAAGAACTTGAAGGCAAGATAACTGTAGTGTCATCCTTTAACAAAGGTACAAAGATGACTTTAGAACTTCCAGGAGACAGAAGAAGCCATATAAGAACGTCTCTTATCTGACATTTTCAATGAAAAATAAAAAGAAAGGATTAAAAGAGGGGTTTAGCACTGGTGCCTGTGCTGCTGCTGCCGCAAAGGCAGCCGCTCTTAGCATTATCAAAAAAGACATATCAATAAGCAAAGTATCTCTTGATTTTCCAGATGGAAAAGCAAGGGAACTACCTATAAAAACGGTCTTGTTATTATCTGATAAAAAGGCTAGGGCTAGTGTAATAAAGAATGCAGGTGATGATCCAGATGTAACACATGGTGCAGAAATAGTTGCTGAAGTTGAGATAATTTCCAAAAAAAATCTTTATCCTATAGAGCCAAATATAAAAATAAAAGGTGGAAAGGGAGTCGGCGTAGTCACAAAGCCAGGTCTTGCAGTAAAGGTAGGTGAGCCTGCCATTAATCCTGTGCCACGACAAATGATAAAAGATGCAGTTAATTCAATTCTTAAGGATAAATGTTCAAAGGTTTCAGTGACAATTATAGTTCCAAAAGGAGAGGAGCTTGCCCAGAAGACCTTAAATCCTCGGCTTGGAATAGTTGGAGGTATATCAATTCTTGGCACAACAGGGATTGTAAAGCCAATTTCTGAAGCAGCTTGGTGTGCAACAATTTCTGTAGCTATGGATGTTGCCCTTGCTGCTGGTCTTGACTCAGTTTGTCTTTCAACTGGTCGTACAAGTGAAGCTGTTGCCATGAAGAGGCTTTCTTTTTTGAAAGAAGAGGCCTTCATATCAATGGGAGACTATGTTGGATTTTCTCTTAAAGAAGCCTCAAGGCGTCCTTTTAAAAGGATTTATATTGCCTGCCAGTGGTCAAAACTTATGAAAATTGCAATGGGCTGGGACCAAACTCATGTGCGTTTTGGAGCACTTGAACCTGATAAGGCGTGCGATTTTATTAAGAAACAGTTTGGGGTTTCCTTTTCAAAAAAAGACATAAATACAGTGCGACAGTTACTTGGAATTATTTTGAAAAAAGATAAGTCTATTGTAGAAAAGGTATGTAAGTTTTCATTAAATAGGTTGAAAAGTTTTTTGCCGCAAGAAAAAGATATTCACCTTATTCTTGTTTCCTATGAAAAAGAAATCCTTTATGAAGAATAATAAAAGTATCAATAATTTCTGTTTTTGTATGAGTTGCAAGCACTTTTTTATTACCTATGAAAAAGAACGCCCCTATGGTTGTAAGGCCTATGGATTTAAATCAAAGTTTAATCCATGCTTGGTGGTACAAAAGGCCTCTAATGAACAATGTAAGCTATTTTTAAAAAAATAGCAGCATGTAATACAAAAAGTTGAGCTTTTAATATAAATAAAGTAATCAACTCCTAAAAAGTCGTTTGTCTTTGAGGACTATTAATGAAAAAGCAATTTGTATCTTACCTTTATGAAAATATCATCTTAGCTGACGGTGCACTTGGCACATATTTTTATGAAAAGGGCATCGCCCTTGGCACA
>CAYMRT010000061.1:0-1726 GCA_964392885.1 uncultured Desulfobacterales bacterium
TCTTTTTCCAGATGCTTATGTCCTTCATCTGAAGGATGATGAAAAGATTGTGATCCTGGGGCAGAGTGTAGGGCATTTCAACATAACCAGAAGATGGATTTCTGGGATTCTCAACCCAAAAGGGGAAAATAGTATTTACCCAATCATTCTGAGGCTCAAAAGGGTCTGTATCAAATGTGGAGCTGTCGTAAAGTATGTCCAAATCATGGATCCAATCCAAGTTGTGATGCATGGCTGGTGAGCGAAAACCGACTGCGTTCCACTCCTTTAAATACACATTTATCCTTTGGGCCCTTTGGGTAAAAATCTTTCTGGATTCATAAAGCCTTCCATCATGCAATAGACCATGCACCCCAACCTCAAAGCCATTTTCCTGTAGCACAAATCTAAGCTCACTCGAAACAGGATAGCGCTCAGGCACAAAATTAAAACTTGATCTAAAGCCAAGGGCTTTTTCAAGCTCCATCAGATCAAAGCACCTTTTTTGCCCTCTTTCTGTATCGACGTCATGGGTTAAAACCAAGGCAAATTTTCCTTCTGGCCAACCCTCAAAATAGCTTGGCTTCTGTTGAGACCCTGGGCTTATAGGCCAAATATCACCAACTTTTTTGAGTTTTGCCTGGGCAACTTTCCTTCTCAATGCAAGCTGAACAAAACGTGGCAAAAAAGGCTTTATGAAGTAATATGCTTTTATCAACATACCTAAAAACTATCTTCGACTGGCCTTAAAACCCTTGCCGGATTTCCCGCAACAATCACGCCATCTGGAACATCCTTTGTAACCACCGAGCCTGCTCCTACTATTGCGTTTTCACCAATGGTGACACCGGCCAATATAGTTGCATTAGAACCAATGGAGGCCCTGCGTTTCACAACTGTCTTTATCACCTGCCAATCTGCTTCAGTCTGAAGCGTACCGTTCGGGTTGGTAGCCCTTGGGAACAAATCATTAATGAACATTACACCATGGCCAATAAAAACCTCGTCTTCTATAACCACTCCTTCGCAAATAAAGGTATGGCTTTGTATTTTACATCTTTTACCTATCTCAGCATTTTTTTGGATCTCTACAAAAGTGCCAATTTTTGTGTGATCTCCTATGGAACAACCGTAGAGATTAATAAACTTGTTTAGAATTACATTTTTCCCCAACCTAACATCTGGGGATACAGATATAATGGTATTATTCATTATTTATTATTTTTAACCAAAGTTATTTAGGAACTCGAAGAATCTTTGGATATATAGAGAGAGATTATCAGATCTTACCAATCTATAACTTTACAGGAGTTCCTTGCTTTGCTAAAGATTGCTTTGACGCCTCTAAAATTTTGACGACTTCCAGCCCAGCTTTACCATCGGTAATCGGTACTTTATTATTCAAAATACAATCTGCAAAATGTTCAGTAGCTACCGCTAGAGCTTCTACATTATTTATCTTAGGAGCCCACATGTCTCCAACTCTATACTGGACTTTTATTTTGTACAGAGCTTCTTTTGATTCTACAAAATCAACTCCTTTATCATAGACACGTATTTTTTCGCTCGGTTCTGTATCATCATATAAAATCATCTTAGATGTACCACCTATTAAAGTTTGACGGATTTTTACTGGAGAAATCCAACTAACATTTACATGTCCTAGTATATTATTTTCCATAAAAATAGTTAAAACAGCTTTAGGAGTATGACTATTTGAATAAAGATTTGCGCCAGTAGCAGATAC
>CAYMRT010000062.1:0-5367 GCA_964392885.1 uncultured Desulfobacterales bacterium
TATTAAAGCAGTATTTAGAAGTCCAAGGCTCTTAATTTTTATCCAACTAAAATGTTTTAATGTTGCAATAAGAAAGAATAAAAAAATTGCAAAAAACAAAAAATGTATAGAGATATAGTCTAACTTAGAAAGGCCATAAAATTTGCGACTTAAAAAAATGCCATAACAAAATGGTATTAAAAAAAGTAATGCCGGAGAAGGTATGAATATAAATCTAGTCACATTCTATTGAGCAATTAGGTCTTGCTTTACTATATCTCCTTTACCTATAAAAAATTTCACCTTATCAAAGTCTGGTGCCTTAAAAATTGGCCGTATATTATTTGAAAATCCGTATCTTTCAGTTGGAATCCCTAAGAATCTATCAAACTTATTATTATTATTTTTATCGTGATAAAACATTATGGCATAAAAACCAGGGGGTAGGCATTCAAAAGTAGTAGTTACACTTGTGTGTTGAACTGTTATGCAAGCACCCTCGAAACTTTTTCGTTTTTCATAAGAGTCTCTAGAATTGTAAAGGCCTAGCCTAATAACCCCTTGTGGTGGATCAATATTAGAGATTTTTACAATTAGTTTGCCACAATTGTAAGTTTTATTTGCATCTAGACAACTGGCTCCATAATTACTGCCAATTAAAAAGATAAAAGTCATTCCAACAAAAAATAGTGCTCTTTTCATAACAAAAAATAGTAACTTTTTTAACTAAGCTTACACCATATCCGATATAAAAAAATAGGGACTCAATAGATTTTTTTCATGAGCTTTTTGGAGCCAAGATAGCTTCTCTTTCTTTCCTTTATCTCCTCCATCTTTAATCCACGAAAGATCAAGAAAAGTGAATTTTTAGGGGGTCTTAGAATTGGAAAAAGTTATATTGTATTTTGGAAAAGACAAACAAGTTATATCGTTACTAAATAAAAATGATTATCTGCTTATAAGCAATAAAAAGTCAGATGTCTTAGATATCTTTAAAGAGAATAAGCCTGATTTGGTTATTATAGATTTGGAAGATAGTCAAAAAGAGATAGATACTCTAAAAAAGGCATTAACTGTATCAGATCTTACGCCAATTGTCGTAATTACTCCAGAAAGAGACCATAATGCAATTATTAATATTTTTAGACTAGGTGCATGGGATATTTTAGAAAAAAGCAAATTAAGTGAAAAGACCTTAATGGATTTAGTCCAATTTTCATTAAAACGTGCTGAAGAGAAAAAGATACATCGCGAAACAGGTATAATGCTAAGGCAACTTATTGATGAAAATATTAGTGGGCTAAAAAAACAAAAAGATCAACTCCAACTAGAAATAGAGGAGAGAAAAAAGTTGGAAAAGATAATCCTACAGGCAAAAAGGGAATGGGAACAGATAATTGATTCCATACCAGACTGTGTTTTTCTATTAGATAGGGAATATAATATTATTAAATTAAACAAGACTATGGCTAAAGCGTTTAATCTTCATCCCAGAAATATTGTAGGTAAAAAATGTTACGAAGTAGTTCATGGCTCTAAAAAAATCCCAGAGTTTTGTCCTCATAAGCATCTGCTAAAAAAGAAACATCCCATAACCATAGAGGCATATGAAAAACAATTAGGAGGAGATATTGAGATTACAGCAACTCCATATCTTGATCCTGACGGAACCATAATAGGCTCAGTTTATATAGTTAGGAATATATCAAATAGAAAAAAGGCTGAAAAGGAACGAGAATTATTGAATCTTCAGCTTTTACAAGCCCAAAAATTAGAGGCTGTTGGCCAACTGGCTGCTGGCATTGCCCATGAGATAAATACGCCAATTCAATATGTGGGTTCAAATCTTGATTTTTTCAAAGAGGCATTTGAAGACATATCTATACTGGTGGTGGAATTGAATAGGTTTCTAAAGATTGCAAAAGAAAAAAGGCTTAGTGACACTGATATAAAAGAGCTTGAAAGCCTATTTGAAGAGATTGATTGGGAATATTTAGAAGAAGAGGTCCCAAGTGCGTTAGAACAGGCAAAAGAAGGTGTTAACAGAGTTACTAAGATTGTAAGAGCAATGAAAGAATTTTCCCATCCCGGAGTAAAAGAGAAAAAGCCTCATAATATTAATTCAATAATTGAGACTACTGTTACAATTTCAAAAAATGAATGGAAATATGTATCTGATTTAAAACTAGATTTAGACAATGATTTACCTGAGATACCGTGTTTGAAAGATGAACTGGGGCAGGTCTTTTTAAATATGATTGTAAATTCAGCTCATGCCATTTCTGAAAAAGTTGAAAAAGACCCTTCTTTTGAAAAAGGGCTTATTGCCATAACAACAGCTCATAATGATGACAGGGTAGTGATCACCATAAAAGATAATGGCAATGGCATACCAGAAAGAATAAAAAATAAGATTTTTGAGCCCTTTTTTACTACTAAAGATACTGGCAAGGGCACTGGACAGGGGCTTGCAATTTCAAGAGATGTAATCGTAAAAAAACACAATGGAGATATAACAGTTGATTCCATAGTAGGAGAGGGGACGAAATTTACTATTTCGCTTCCGGTTAGATAATCTTTTAGAAACTTGGAAATGTAAATGAAAAAGAAAAACGTCTTGTTTGTTGATGATGAAAAGATGGTGTTAGACGGTCTAAGACGAGCCCTTAGATCAATGAGAAAAATTATAAATATGAATTTTGCCCTTGGAGGTAAAGATGCACTAAGCCTTCTTGATGAAAGGCCTATTGATATTTTAGTAACAGATATGAGAATGCCTGGCATGGATGGAGCGGAGTTGCTTAATGAGGTCAAAAAAAGGCATCCAGAAGTAATTCGAATGATATTAACAGGGCAGGCTGATGATGAAGCTACCAAAAAGGCAATTCATGTTGCTCATCAATTTCTGATGAAGCCGTGTGATCCACTTATTCTTAAGACGGTTTTAAAAAGGGCCTGTCTTTTTCATGAACTAATTACACATCCCCTTTTAAAAAGAGTAGTTTCAGGAATAGATCATCTGCCAAGCCTGCCAGATATCTATATAAAGATCCAAGATGCCATAAATGACCCCAAAAGTAGCGTTGATGATATAGCGGCAATTGTTGAAAAGGATTTAGCAATGAGCTCGAAGTTATTGCAGTTAGTAAACTCTGCCTTTTTTGGTTATTACCAAGATATAAAAAGTCCTGCCAAGGCTGTGCATATCCTTGGCATAGAGACAGTAAAGTCGCTAGTTTTGGCACTAAAGGTTTTTTCACAGTTTGAAAATGGGACAATCACAAAGTCTTTTTTAAAGAATCTGTGGCAACATAGTTTTGAAACAGCCATATTTTCAAAGGCAATTATGGAGACAACTACCGATGATAAAAAGAAATTAGATGATGCCTTTGTATCAGGACTTCTTCACGATCTTGGGAAACTTATTCTTTCATCTAATATGCAAGAAAAGTATGCAGAGGCTATAAAGATGGCAGTAGAGCAGGAAATAGAGCTTAGAAAGGCAGAGTTTATGGTGTTTAAGGCATCGCATGCTGAAATTGGAGGATATCTTTTAGGTATTTGGGGACTGCCTGGAGATATTGTGGAGGCTATTACTTTTCATCACAGAGCCCATCAATATCCGGGAAAATCGTTTACCTTGGCCGCTACTGTTGCATGTGCAGATCAAATATCCCATGAACTGACCCAACAAAAATGTTTTGGTCCATGTCCTCGTTTGGATGAAAAGACATTTGGCACTTCTGAGATGATAGAAAAAATAAGCGAATGGAAAAAACTATGTAAAAAGATAAAGGAGAGGGCCAGTGATTGAAAAAGACAAGGTCCTTTTTGTAGATGATGAGTTAAATGTTTTAAAATCTGTTAAAAGACAACTAAGAAGAGCTGATTTTCATGTGGATTTGGCCCAAAGCGGTCGAGAGGCATTGCAGAAAATTAAAACCAGCGGGCCATATGCAGTGGTTATATCTGATATGAGAATGCCGGAAATGGATGGAGTACAGCTCCTTTCACAGATAAAAGAACAGTATCCAGATACTGTGCGTTTAATGCTAACTGGCAACGCTGACCAAGAAACAGCAGTTCAAGCTGTAAATGAGGGAAATATCTTTCGCTTTCTTTCAAAACCGTGTCCTACAGAGACCATCTTGTCTGCAATTAGCTCTGCAATACGTCAGTATCATCTGATAATAGCTGAAAAAGAACTTCTGGATAAGACATTAAAGGGTAGCATTCGAGTGATGGCAGAAATTTTAAGCCAGGTTAATCCAACTGCCTTTAGCCGTTGCATGAGGATAAAAAAATATGTTGTACAGGTTGCTCAACGGCTTAGACTTCCTTCGCTTTGGGAGTTTTCTATTGCTGGTTTGTTATCGCAAATAGGATGTGTAACAGTTCCAAATGAGATTCTGGAAAAGGTATATTCAGGAGAGGAGCTCACCAAGGAAGAACAGGAAATATTTAATAATCATCCTATTGCAGGTGCAAAACTCTTATCTAATATTCCGAGGCTTGAAAGTATATCACAGATGATTGCACTGCAAAAGAGGCCTTTTTCTTCTTATACAGAGCTTCCTGCTAATCAGAAAGACAAGCTTGTTTTTTTAGGGGGGCAAATATTAAAAGCCGCAGTTGATTTTGATTTTTGGACTTATTTAGGCAAGAAGCCAACAGATGTTCTTAAAAATATGAAAGTTAGAGAAGGAGAATATAACCCTAAGATCTTGGAGATCTTTTCAGCAATAGATGGAGAGGGTGAGAGATTTATAATCAAAAAGCTTCGTTTAGGCCAGGTTACAATTGGCATGAAGCTTAATCAAGACCTTAAGGCAAAAAATGGTCTTCTCCTAGCTACCAAAGGCCAAGAGATTACCTTTAGTTTAAGGGAAAGACTTATAAACTTTTCAAAAACTATAGGTGTTGATGAGCCATTTTATGTCTTAGTAAGGGTTTAATCAAATTAGGAGACAAATAAAATGGAGCAATTTTCAGTATTAATAGTAGATGATGATTTAAATCTTTTACAGTCAATGAAGCGGGTTTTAAAAAAAGACGGGTATCATCTTATTTTTGCTTCAAATGCACAGGATGGACTTAAAAAACTTAGAGTTTCTAATATAGACCTTATAATAAGTGATTATAAAATGCCTGGTATGGATGGCATCTCTTTTTTGGAAAAAGTTCGAGAAAGCTATCCTGAAATATTGACTATTATGATGACTGGGGTTGAAGACATTCATGTTGCAGCCCAAGCAATTAACAAAGCAGGAGTTTATAAGTTTATAGTAAAGCCCTGGAGCAATGAAGAACTGAGAGTCACCATAAAGCGAGCCCTTGAAAGTCTGCAGGTAATTAGAGAGCGTGATCTTTTGCTTCAAAAGATTAAGG
>CAYMRT010000063.1:0-10076 GCA_964392885.1 uncultured Desulfobacterales bacterium
TCAGTTGCATGCAACAAGGCAGATTTTAAATGATGCTAGGGCTAAAAAGTTGCATAAAAAATGTCCGAAAGAGTTTAAAGAGGCAGAGATGCTTCAGAAAAAGGCTGTTAAACTATATAAGAGTTGCCGAGCTGAAGAGGCTATGCCTGTTGCCAAAGAAGCTTATGAAAAGGCTAAATCTCTTTGTCCGCCAGTACCTTGTCCAGAGGCATGTAAAAAACCTGCTCCTCCAAAGGATAGTGATGGCGATGGAGTATTAGATCCAGATGATAAGTGTCCAAATACTCCAAAAGGTGCAACTGTTAACAGTGTTGGGTGCTGGGTAATCAAAGGCTTACTTTTTGATTTTAACAAAGCAGATATTAAACCTCAGTATTACAAAAATATTGATGACGTAATTAAGGTATTGAAAGCCAATCCAAGCATGAAGGTAGAGATCCAAGGTCATACGGATAATGTAGGCTCTGCAGCTTACAATATGAAGCTTTCATTAAGGCGTGCTAAGGCTGTTGCCGATTATATTATTAGTCATGGTATTTCTGCTGACAGAGTAAGTTATAAAGGATATGGCTTTACAAAGCCAGTAGCTCCAAATGACACTCCAGAAGGAAGGGCATTAAACAGGCGTGTACAGATCAAGCCAATTTATTAATTTTGACTTATAGCGAGTGATGATTTTTAAGGCTGTAGTTGATAGTAACTACAGCCTTTTTTATTGGTTTAGTTATGCAACTAACCACAGATATTGCAAAAAAAATATTATTAAGATTTAAAGATAGAGATTTGCCTTGTTTTTCTGATACCTTAATAAGGCTTGCTTCCCTTGATCCAGATTCTGAGTATTCAGTAGAAGAATTATCAAGTATAATATTAGAGGATATTGGACTTACAAGTAAGGTTTTAAGGTCAGTAAATACCTTCTATTACATTAGAACAGGAAAAGAGGTATCTACTGTAACACAGGCTATTTTACTCCTTGGTTTTAATGCGCTTCGAGAGATTGCTTTAAATATGGCCGTGCTTGATTTAGCAGAAAAGGGAGAAAACGATCCCTTGATAAAGCAGCTTTTATCATCTTTTACTGCTGCACATTTTGCCCAGTCTTTAACTAATGATACCAGGTATGACAAAGAGACAATTTTTGTAAAATGTCTTTTTTATAATCTTGGAAGGATAATACTTTGCCTTTATGATCAAAAGCTGTATAAAGAAATAGAGTTAATTGAAGGCAGTGATCCAGTAAGGCAAGATAAGGTAAAGAAATTCCTTGCTTATATTGGACAAGGAATATGTGAGTTATGGAGTTTACCTCCTTCATTTAAGGAGAATTTGGAGGGAATTAGCAACAGGTCAGATAAAGTTAATGTTATCATTCAGGACTGCCATTTGATTGCAAGATCTTTTTTAGTTGACACTCAGCATGGACTTCTAACATCAACCTTTAAAAACTTGAGTGATCTTGCAGGCATTTCTCTTGAAAAATTAAATAATAAGCTTGCCTTAGCAATTAAGTCAACTGTTAATTTATCTCCTAGATTTAAGTCTGCTCTTCCACATTGGAAGGTTCAAAATATATTTGAAAAAATTGGAAGGCATTTATCTGAAGAAGCTGAATCAAGTAGCAAACTTGAGTTAGATGATCATTCAACTGATAATTTTCTGGTTTTTCTTACACAGTTTACCTCTTTAATTTCACAGCAAACCTTTACCCTTGAGCAGATTTATCTGTTTGCTTGCGAGGCAATTTTAAGAGGTCTTCCAACAGATAGAGTTCTTTTAACCCTTTTAACCAAGGATAAAAGTTGTCTTTTGCCAAGGTATGCCATTGGTAAAAAAAGTTCATTTTTAAAAGAGAATTTTAAGTGCAAATTTCCTCCTGTATCTGTGCCATTAAAATCAGTTTTTGAGACAAACAGAGCTGCTCTTTCTACTTGGACAAATGTTTGTAAGAGTATAGTGTTTAATGGATCTAATAATGATATTTCTCAAAAGATTGTGACCATGGTGCCAATTATAGTGTTTGGTAAGCCTATTGGTTGTTTTTTTATGGATAGAGCCTATTCTTCAAATAAATTTATTAAAGAAGATTTAATGAAAGCAGAGGCAATAAGAGATTTGGTTGTATTAGGCACACAAAAAAGATAATTTATTATAATAACCCAAGATTTTTTAAAATTGAAGCAAGCTCCTTATCAGTTTTAGCTTTTCTTCTAAAAGCTTCTAACATTTTTTCTAATAGAGACATTTGATATTCTTTTTCAATTTCAGTTAAAATTTCTTTTTTTGATTCTTTAATAGCAGCTCTAACGGCAGTACGTCTATCCCAGAGTAATAAAGCGACAAAAACTGCCAGTAAACTAAACATTCCTGCGATAATCCATCCCCAATAGGTCATCTGTTCAGCAAAACGTCTATCCACTTGTTCAAAGCGCTTATCTACCTGTTCAAAGCGTCTATCCACTTGTTCAAAGCGTTTATCAATCTGTTCAAAGCGCTTATCCACTTGTTCAAAGCGTTTATCAATCTGTTCAAACCTAGCATTCATCTCACTTCTGAGATCATCTATACGTTTGTCAATTTGTCGCAACTCACCTTTCATTTCTTTAATTTCTGCTAGGACTTGTAAAAGGATTTTATCGTTAGTGGCATAAGCAGAGAGATTATTTCCCAAAATAGAGATGAAAAGTATTGTGATAGTTAACCAGATTTTTTTCATTTTCTATTTTTTCCTTTTTTAGTTCGTTAACTTAAATTTTAATTACGTTATAAAATTTTGCCATAGTGAATTTTGATAAATATAAAAACCCTATCTCATTTTTTTATTCATGACTTTGGTTATTTCCTACATGATTTGACCTGCTGATTTTCAGCCATTTCAAAAGATGATGTTGGTAAAAAGCTCAGGATATAGTACCTTAAGTCCTATAATCTGCATGAGCCTTCTCATTTCTTGATTACCTGGTATGCTGATTCTTGAGGGTAAACTCATCTTTCTGGTGCTATAATAGAGAGTCTTGATGATATTGTCAGTAAATTCTTTAATAAGAGACAGATTATCCCTTGAGGCTATAATAAAAGCATTACTGCTGATGTCTAAAAAAGCACACTGGCGACTCTTGCTTATCCTAAGTATTGTCCTGCTTGACCATGACTTTTTCTCCTTCTGGCTCGTATCAGACCAGACTGGAATTGACAGCTTTAACAGTCAATCTTTATATCTCCTTGTTTGGTTATCTATCTTTCCATATCTAACTTAACACTACCGATTTAGGGGGAGAGAGCAACCTTTGGTATGTGATATATTTAAAGATTACCTTGCAGACGCATAGCTTCTTTTGGGCAGAAACCTACTGTAACCCTCTTCCTCATTCCTAGCCAAAAGGGTAGAAAAAAATCTTTGGTACTATTTAAGAAACAAAAGGAAACAAAAACAGGCGGTGTTGACCGCCCGTTGATATACTCATAGAAAAAATTCTGCCTACTTTTTTCTCTTTATGCGCCCTAAACCAGCTAGACCGATTAGCCCAGTTCCCAAAAGCATGAATGTCCCTGGTTCAGGAACCGGAGCACCACCTGTAGGAATGTGGCTTACAGCATCATCCGGGTTTTTACCTAAAATATAAGCATAATCAAAGGTTGCGCTTTCACCAGCGTCAAGATTTCCTAATAAGAAGGCAATACCAATAGTATAATCACCAGAGCCGTCATTATTTCCAGATAAATAATCATCTGGGTCTCTTGACCAAGGGTCACTAACACCTGTGTTATGTGTATAATAAGAATTTGAATATAAACCAATTGTTAAATTACTTTTAGGCCCTGATGCATAAACAAAATTTTCAGGTAAAATAGAACCGTAGCCTCTATTATTGTTGGTTCTGTATATGTGATAAGGTATTGCGTCTTGATCTGGATCAATGGTGCGGAGAAATTTTAGATTAGTAAGGTCTTCTTTAGCAGTGATGGTGGTAGTAAACATAATATAACTATCGTCATTGTTGAAGTAAGTATAGGTAACGATATCAAAATAAGTTTCATAACTTCCACTCCACCTTATATAGAAATCATAAGGAGAAGAAGCACTCAAGTCTGTTAGTGTACCAAAAATGTTGTCACTACTATCATTCCGATTTATTAGCGTTCCTGTTTGATCACTCTTAACAGAAAAAGTTTCAAAAGGTGCACCAGGCCTGAGAAAATCAGGAGAACTAGAGGAGAAAGAGCCTGTGCCGCTAGAATCATATACAATACCTGGGTATAAATAATGATTTCCTAGGGTGCCATCGTCACTTATTTGGGTATAGATGTAAGAACCTTTCATGTCTATTGATGTAGCCATGGCTTGAGAGGCCAACAAAGAGATAAAACCGAGCCCAAAAAGTATTTTTAAATAAACACTTTTCATTGTAAACCTCCTAATCTTTATTTAGGATTAAGAAGAAGCAAAGTTTATGCTATTTTTTAATTAAACAACTATTAAAAAAGGCCAAGTTCACAATTTTCTTTGAATTTAAAACAACGGATGAGAAGAATTTTTCTACGTTGGAAAAATTTTTCTCACTCCTGCAAAAGCTTAGAAAAGACCACCTAAAACCCCCAAACAGGTACGGTGCCTTATCGATCAGATATTACTCATGATAAGAATAGTTTGCCTGTCTCTTTTTCTTGATTGGTAAAAAATTGGTCTTATTTTTTAATATACAAGGGAAGAATTATTTAAAAGGAATGGAGGTGAGCATTATGAATTTTGAAAAATATGCAGCAAAAGGGAATCTATTCTTAAAAGAACTTGCCAAGGAGCTTGGAGATCCTGAAAATAAAGACAAAGCAGGAAGAATTCTTAAGGCAGTTTTAAAGGCATTAAGAGATAGACTATCTCATGAAGAATCCATGCATCTGTTGGCTCAATTGCCAATGTGTATCAAAGCAATCTATGTTGACGGATGGAAGCTTACTAAAACACCTGAAAAAATAAAGAACATCCAAGAGTTTATACAAGAGGTGAGAAAATATGATATACCAAGGGCAGAACAAGATTTTAAAGATGATAAAGAGGCTGAAAAGGCAATTAGAGCTGTATTTAAAGTGATTAAAAGACACATTTCAGATGGAGAGGCATATGATATAAAAGCAGAACTTCCAAAACAACTAAAGGAGCTTTGGGAAGAGGCTCAATAGCTTATTTATATGGTGTTCCCAACCATACCTTTGCGATAAAAAGAAGCACTTTTCGCGCAACTCTTTATGTTCAGCTTTGGTCTTTTTTAAAAACCTACAAATAGCCTTTTTAAGAACCTTACTATCCCCAGCAGTTACTAACAGCTCTTCTCCAAGCTCCCTTATAATTTCTCCTGCTCCATTTTTATCAGTTGTGATAACAGGAGTACCACATGCTATTGACTCTAAACACACATTTGCAAAAGGATCATAAAAAGTAGGAAGACACATAAGGTCACTTGCCCTATAGAAGGTTTCCCCATCTTGTCTAAAACCTAAAAAGTGCACTTTATCACTTAAACCCAATCTATTGCATCTTTTTGCGAGTCCTTTTTTTAAAAAAACACCAAGAACAAAAAGAGAAAAGTCAAATTCATCTTTTAATTTGGCCAGGGCATCTAAAAGGATTAAGAGCCCCTTTCTTTTGTAATCAGAACCTACAAAAAGGATAGCTACCTCCTCATCCTTAATTCCTAGTTTCTTTCTTATTCTTTTTCTCTCAGTATCTGTTACTGGATAAAATCTTTTTAAATCTACTCCATTGTAAATGGTAAAAATATTCTTTTCAGGAAATCCATATATCTTTTTAACCTGCTCTCTTACGAGTTTTGAATTGGTTATGATAAATTTGGCACTTTTAATGCTTTTTCTTTCTTGGAATAAAATGGAAAGGTGCCTTGGCATAAAGAGCCTTATTCTAAAAGGAAGCAGCCTATCTTTGTAGCCAAGTTTCAGCCAAGCTAGATGAAGAGGATCAGATATCCTTAAAAAATCAGCATTCTCAATGCGAGAGAGCCCATACACCAGGTCAAACCTATGTTTTTTTAAGATCTTTTTAACTGAATAAAAAAAAGAAAGATTTTTTAATATGCTTCCCCTCCCATAGACTTTTGCCCTAAGAAAAGTCAATTCATTTAAGCTTGAGTCATCTGAGATGACAGTAACCTTATGCCCTGAATGGCTCAGCCCAATGCTTACATTGGCACAATATCTTTCTGCTCCTCCAAACTCAAATCCACACTGTCTTCTTACAATTGCTATGTTCATGACTTGGAATTAAAGATACAAGTTGCCACTTTTCCAGCCCTTCCTGGAAGTTCTATTTCAGCTAAGTTGCAGTAAGGGATAGATGACTGATCTTTAAGTAGAGTTGTCGCTAGCTCATTAAGAGTTAAAATATTATCAAATTTTGAAAAATAATTTTTAGCAAAGGTTTTAAAAAACTCCCTAAAAATTCCCCCTTCCACTTCTGCATGAAGTGCTAAAACAGGATTATCGCTTTTGCTAATCCCTTCAAAAAGCGCCTTTGAAAGCTCTCTTTCATCTTTTATTCCAACTGCCAAAAGCTCTTCTAAACACGGACCTGTAGTAGGAATCTGAAGCGTTTTAAACTTATGCGTTTTAGTCATTAAAAAACAAGGGACTCCCTGTCGCAAATCGCTTGCATATATAAGCCCTAGCCTATCTTGTACTAAAAGGGAATTTTCGCTTACCTGCCATCCTGGAGCTGCCACAGCCTTTGGCCTTTCTCCAAAAATGTTACTAAAAGCTGAAAATGCCTTTTCAAATTCTGCTTCAATTTGTGCAATCGACATATCCTTTACATGATCTTGCCACCGTCTGTGATCCCATGCGTGCACTATTACCTCGTGGCCATCTGCTTTAATTTGCCTGCATAATGCAGGGAAAGCTACTGCAATAGGACGTGCAGGGAGTAAAGTGCCTGAGAGCACAGTCCGAAGTCCATAAAGACGAGGTGCACCTGTTTTTAGCATCTTTTTCAAAAAGCGAAGGTCTCTAAAAAGACGAAAAATGGCCTTCCCAGCATTGTCTGGACCAAAAGATAAACAAAAGGTAGCCTTAACTCCAAGATCTTTTAGGTCTTTAAGAAGGGCAGGCACACCGTTTTTCATACCGTCGTGGGTGTCAACATCTATTTTTAAGCAGAGTTTTTTTTGTAATTTTTTCAAGGATTACCTCAGATGCCTCTTTAAAAGTTTTGAAAGAACATCCACTACTTTTTCTTGATCCCTTTTAGTAAGAAGCGGGTAGAGGGGCAAAGAAAAGAGTCTTTCGCTATTCCATTCACTATTTGGAAGAAGCCCTTTTTTAAAAGAATATCTTTCCCTATAATACTTTTGGAGGTGAATTGCCGGAAAATGAAGTCCAACCCCCACTCCATTTTCTTGGAGTTCCATAATAAAATCATCTCTATCAATATCTAACCTCTCAAGCTCAAGACGAACAACAAAAAGATGCCAAGCATGACAGTGATCATAGGAAGGGGAGGAAAGCGGGCTTATACCTTCAATGCCTTTTAGCAAATCAAGATAATTCTCCGCCAAAATCTTTCTCTTTTTATTAAAATTTTCAAGTTTTTTTAGCTGATGAAGACCTATTGCTGCTTGAATGTCAAGCATATTGTACTTAAAACCCGGCTCAATCACTTCATATTGAGGAGTGCCGCCCTTAGAATAGCGCCTCCAAGCATCACGCGAGATGCCATGAAATCTTAACCTTTTCATGCGCTCTGCCCACTTTTGATCTGACGTTAAGATCATTCCTCCTTCACCGGTTGTTATATTTTTAATTGGGTGAAAGCTAAAAACGGCAACTTTACTATCTGAGCCAATAAGCCTACCTTTATACCTTGTGCCAATGGCATGAGCTGCATCTTCTATTATTTCTATGCCTCTTGGCTCACAAATTTCTCTAATTTTATCTAGATCAACTGGGGCGCCGGCAAAATGGACTGGAATAACCGCCTTAGTATTTTTCGTTATCCTTTTTTCTATTTCACATGGATCTATTTGAAGGGTATGCCTTTCAACATCTGCAAATATAGGTTTGGCTCCACAAATTTCAATGTTGTTTACTGTAGATGGCCAAGTAATTGAGGTTGTTATTACTTCATCACCTTTTTTTAAGTTTAGGCATTTAAGAGCAAGATGAAGGCCTGCTGTAGCAGAATTAACAGCTATTGCCTCTTGCCCCAAAAGATCTTTAAATGCCTTTTCCAGTGCTACAACCTTTGGCCCAGTTGTAATCCAGCCACTTTTTAAACTATCTACTACCTCTTTTATTTCTTCCTGTTCAATAGTGGGTCTGCAGAATGGAACAAACACTAATGAGCACTCCTTGTAAGAAGATACACTCCAAAACAGATTACAATTATGCCTGCCCATCGTTCAAGGCCTACAGGCTCATCAAAAAATATCTTTCCAAAAAAGGCTGCAACTATGTAACCTATGCTCAACATGGGATAAGCATAACTAACATCAACCCTTGAAAGCACCATTAGCCATACCACAACACTTACTGCATAAAATATTATTCCTGCAATAATAAATGGATTTGAGACAACTTTTATTCCAATTGGAAAAAGGTTTGATATGCTAAACTCAAACCTCCCTATGCCCATCATGCCTTTTTTAAGCACTATCTGGGCGGCTGCATTTAAAAAGACCCCAAACAAAATTAAAGGTATATATCTGTTCAACGCTTCCCTCTTAACTTATATATCTTTTAGCTCATTACAGACACTTACATTATAAGAAAAGTGCTCTGTTATTGATTTCAATTCGTTTGGCAGATGCAAAAGCTGTTCTTTTACACGATTTCTAATAACATTTAGACCTTCATTCTCTTGTGTTAATTGTCCATTTTCCATTACCTTAACTAAAAGGCCCCTGCTATGAAGTTCTTTTGGTTCTGAACCAGCCTTACATATTACATCATGGGAAAAATTCCCCTCTTTGTTAAGATGCCTTATAATTTGTTTTTTATATGGGAGGGTAACTTTACCCTTAGAAAACTTCATTTTCGGTTTGCCGTCATACTCAACCATTTTATAAGCACAGTCCAAATAAGGCACATCGGCAGAAGTATCTACTAGAGTTCCAAGGCCAAACCCATCAATCGGGGCATTTTTTTCTGTAATACTTTTAAGTGCATATTCATCAAGCCCTCCAGAACAAAAAATCATTAACTCTTTTGCCCCTTGACTATCGAAAATAGCCCTTACCTTGTTTGACAATTCAAGATAGTCTCCGCTATCAATTCGTACTCCTTTAATCTCTATGCCTTTTTTCAGATATTCTTTGTATAGCCTTGCGGCTAGATGAGCTGCCTTTAACGGATCAAATGTATCTATTAAAAGGATGGCGTTTTTAGGATGAGTTTCAATAAAATTTCTAAAAGCAGCCTCTTCGCTTTCATGGGCAAGAATATATGAATGGGCCATTGTGCCTGTCACCGGTATTCCAAATGCTCGTCCTGCCTCAACTGTTGCAGTTGCAGCAAATCCAGATAGATAGCAGGCCCTTGCAGAAAAAATACCGGCCTCAAAACCATGACTGCGCCTAAAACCAAAGTCAATAAGTGCCTTATCTTGTGCAGCAATTACACATCTGACAGCTTTAGTGGCAATAAGACTTTGAAAGTGAAGAATATTTATAAGCCGTGTTTCAATAAGTTGTGCTTGAGGCAAAGGGGCCTCAATTCTAACAACAGGTTCATTGTCAAAAAAGATTGTACCTTCAGGCAATGCCCAGACATCGCCTTTAAATGAGAAGTTTTTTAAATAATCAATAAGAACGGAGCTAAAGCCAAGACCCTTTAGATAATAAAGTTCATCTTCATAAAATTTCAGATCTTGTAAGTATTTTAAAAGTTGCTCAAGTCCCGCAGCAATGAAAAAATTCCTATTTTGTGGAAGTCTTCTTACAAAAAATTCAAAACTGGCACTTTTAGTAAGACCTTTTTTTAGATAGGTCTCAAGCATTGTCAACTGATAAAAATCGGTTAAAAGGGCTTCTTTCAACTCCTACTCCTTAACAGATGTCTTTGCTGGTTATAAA
>CAYMRT010000064.1:0-9033 GCA_964392885.1 uncultured Desulfobacterales bacterium
ATATCATCTATTAATATGACTCTCTTTATAGCTGAAAAATCAATATCAGGTATTTTTATTTTTACATTTTTGTCTCCAAACCTGGTCTTTTTGCATACTGCAAAGGTAAAGTTAGAGGCATTAGCAATTTTTTTTACCCACTGTAAGGACTCTTCATCAGGGCCTATTAATATTGTTTTTTCATTTAACCCTGATAAAAACTTAGCTATCTCGCCACTTGCGGAAAGATTAAGCGCATTACATGATGGAAATACTTCTTTTATGCTATGGACTCTGTGAAGGTGAGCATCTACTGTAATTATAGTATCAAAAAGGCTACTAAGATATTCTCCTATAATTTGTTGGCTCACAACCTGGCCAGGGGAGAAAGCCTTGTCTTGTCTCATATAACACATATAAGGTGCAACTAAAATTAGATTTCTTGCTCCTAGTCTCCTTGCCCCTTTAGCTGCCAAAAGAAGCTCAATTAATTTATTGTTAGGCCTATTAAGACAGGCATAGATAATAATTTTTTCAGGTAGTTGTTCTGGAAGGGTAATAAGGCTTTCTCCATCTGGAAAGTGATGGATATCAATGAGTTTTGACTCTATTTTTAGTTCTTTTGCCAGCCTTTTTGCAGGCCTTACACAATTTTTAAAATAAAGAAGAAGAGATGTATTCATTCTTTTTTATGTCTTTCTTATCGCCTATTTGATAACTTTCTGCTTTCTCTGCATGTTTTATTGCAAATTTAAAATCAGATTCAAACTCTGAATAAATCCTAAAAAGGACATCCCCTTTTTTAACTTTATCGCCTACTTTTTTAAAAAGGTAAACCCCTGCACCTTTATCAAAAGGAGCACCAGCATATCTGGCTATTCTGTTTATAGTCCAATTATTTATGCTAGTTATAAAGCCATCATTTGAGGCCTTATAATCATATTGTAAGTGTCCTAATTCAAAGTGCTCTTTTTTTTCTCCCTGAGCTTTTATGATCGCCTTCATTTTTTCTAAAGCCTTTCCCGAGTGCAATATCTCTGTGGCTATCTCTAATCCTGTGCCTCCGCGTACTTTAGGATCAAACTCTATTATTCTGCCAGCCAACATCAATGCCTTTTCTTTTAAGTCTTTTGGGGCGTTAGGGTCATTTTTTAACACCATCATTACATCTCTAGCTTCAAGCACTGGGCCAATACCATTTCCAATTGGTTGGCTTCCATCAGTAATAATAACTTCTATTTGTATTCCAATCCTATCTCCTACATATTCAAATATTTTTTTAAGCTGCAAGGCTTGAGAGATATGGCGAACCTTTGCTGTCGGTCCAAAAGGGATGTCTAAAAGTAAATGGGTAGAGCCTGCAGCCAATTTTTTTGATAAAATTGATGCCACCATCTGCCCTGGTGCATCTATCCCAAGCGGCCGCTCAACGGTTATGAGAATATCATCTACTGGTGCAAGGTGAGAAGTGCCGCCCCATGCCAAACATCCATCTAGATCTTTTATAATTTCATAAAGCCTTTCTGGAGGTAAGTTTACCTCTGCCAATACTTCCATGGTATCTGCTGTGCCTGCCGGTGAAGTTATGGCTCTGCTAGAGGTCTTAGGTATTAAAAGTCCATATGCAGCTACAATCGGTACAACAATCATAGAGGTTCTATTACCAGGAATTCCACCTATACAGTGTTTATCAACAACTATCTTTTGCTTATCCCAAGACAACCGCTTACCGGTAGAGGCCATTGCCTTTGTGTAAAAAAGTACCTCTTGCCTTTCAAGACCAGTTTCTGCACAAGCAACTAAAAAGGCAGCTATTTCCATTTTTGAGTAGCGATTTGATACAATATCTTTAGTTATGGCTAAAAAGTCTTTTTCATTGAGAGATAGGCCATTTATCTTTTTTCTAACCGCATCCATTGATGCTGGAGGTTCAGGGTGATCAACTAATACACTTGCTCCCTCTTCAAGGCCAAGTTGAAAAAAGGCTTGTTCGCTCAAGCCAAGTTCTCCTGGCGCCACAATGCCTTCATTTAATACGACATTTAAGACTGCAAAAATTGTTCGGCCATTTGCTGTCACAACTATTTTTGAAAGGGCTTGAAATCCTGTGGCCTTATAAATGCAACAATTTTTATTCATAAAGGCCACATTTTCTCCATAAGTATCAATTCCTACTCTTTTAAGCCTCAATGCATGTGTTTTTGAATTAGGCATGATCATAAATCATTTATAATTAAATCTAGCTATCAAAAAAGTATGATCTGAAGGTTTAGTAAGCCTTCTTGGATTAAGATCAATAAAACACTCTATAAGCCTCTTTTGCAAAGGTTTTGTTGCAAGGATATGATCTATTCTCCAACCGAGTTTTCTTTCAACTGCCTTTGGAATGCGATAATCAAAAAAAGTATATTTTTGGGGCTCTTCTGGATGGAGAAGCCTAAAGCAGTCTTCAAATCCCCAATCTTTACATTTCTTAAAGGCATTTCTTACAGATTCATGAAAACACACATGATTAAGCTTTTTCTCTGGAGCATAGACATCAATAGCTTTTGGGGCAACATTCATATCTCCTGCCCAAATAATTGGAGAGTTTTTATTAAATCGCGTTTCAAAAAATTGTCGAAGCCTTTTAAACCAATTAAGTTTATATTCAAAGGCAGGATCTTCTATAGATTTCCCTTGAGGTATATAAGAGTTAACAATTGTTAGGCCTTTAATTTTAAATACTAATTGCCTCGAGTTTTCTTCAAGGTTGTCTTGACCAAATCCAAAGCACAAAACTTCCATTTTATGTGGGCTTATGGCTGCAACTCCATTATATGCCTTTTGGCCTTTAAAGATCACTTGCAAGCCAACTTTTTCAAATTCTTTTTTGGGAAAGTCTTTATCTTGAACTTTTGTTTCTTGGAGCAGCAAACAATCAATAGGATTGTTCTTAAGCCAAGAAAGTATAATGTGCATTCTTGCTCTAATGCCATTTGCATTAAAAGTTGCAATAGAAAATGAACTTTCACTCATATTTTTCTCCTTAATTTTTAGTTCTTTAATTCAGAAATTATGTTATATTGACAATTTAAATTACACTGTTATTTTTACTCCAATTTTTGCAATTAAAAAGGAGGGGACTATGGATCAAAAACTACAAGAATACTGGAGAAAGAATGTCGGCTTTATGTCCTTTCTCTTGGTGATTTGGGCACTGGTTTCCTATGGAGCTGGAATAATTTTTGTCAAACCTTTAAATGCGATTAAATTGGGAGGATTTCCTCTTGGCTTTTGGTTTGCCCAGCAGGGAGCAATTTATGTTTTTGTGGCACTGATCTTCATTTATTATGCATACATGCAGAAGTTAGATAAAGAATACGACGTGCACGAGTAATTTTTTAAAACTATTAAAAAGGAGAGGAGAAGGTCATGTCAATATTAGTTTGGACTTATATAATGGTTGGTCTTACCTTTGGCCTCTACATCTTTATTGCTTGGATGTCTAGGGTTCGTGATACCAAGGGTTTTTATGTGGCAGGTGGAGGAGTTCCACCTCTTGCAAATGGAATGGCAACTGCTGCTGACTGGATGAGTGCTGCCTCATTTATTTCTATGGCAGGTCTTATATCCTTTTTAGGCTATGCAGGTTCCATTTACTTAATGGGATGGACAGGCGGTTATGTTTTGCTTGCATTGCTTTTAGCGCCATACTTAAGAAAATTCGGAAAATATACAGTTCCAGACTTTGTTGGAGACAGATACTATTCTGACGCAGCTAGGTTTGTTGCTCTCATTTGTGCAATCTTTGTATCGCTTACCTATGTCTGTGGTCAGATGAGAGGTGTTGGGATTGTATTTAGCCGCTTTTTAGAGGTTCCTGTAAATACTGGAGTTCTCATTGGAATGGCAATAGTGTTTTTCTATGCTGGCCTTGGCGGTATGAAAGGAATTACCTGGACACAAGTTGCTCAATATACCGTTCTTATTATAGCTTATCTTATCCCAGCGGTATTTATCTCAATGAAGATTTCAGGTACTCCAATTCCACAAATTGGACTTGGAAGCGAGGTTCAAACAGGTCAATATACAGGTCAGTATCTATTAGATGTGCTTGACAAATTGAATACAGACTTAGGTTTTACGGCGTATACGCAACCAGGGGCAAAATCTATGCTTGACGTATTTTGTATTACTTTTGCCCTTATGGTTGGTACAGCAGGGCTTCCTCACGTTATAATTAGATTTTATACAGTTCCAAGCGTTAGAGCCGCAAGGTTAAGTGCAGGATATGCACTCCTTTTTATTGCAATTCTTTATACAACTGCACCAGCAGTTGCCGCATTTGCTCGTTATAACATGATTGATACTATTAATAATAAACCCTATGCAGAGGCACCTTCTTGGTTCAAAAACTGGGAAAAAACTGGTCTTATTGCATGGGTTGACAAAAACAACGATGGGAAAATTCAATACAGGGCAGGAAAGGCCTTTATTGGCAAGCCAAAATTTACAGGAGAGACAGGTCCTCTTGGACAGAAGCTTGTTGCCAACAAACTTACAGATTCTCCTAATGAGCTTTATGTTGATAGAGACATAATGGTCTTGGCAAATCCTGAAATTGCAAACTTACCAGCTTGGGTTATTGCCTTGGTTGCAGCTGGTGGCCTTGCAGCAGCACTTTCTACTGCATCCGGACTCCTCCTTGTTATTGCATCATCTATTTCCCATGATCTCTACTATAGAATGATTAATAGAAAGGCTACAGAAAAGCAGCGCCTTTTGGTTGGCCGTATAATGATTGGTATTGCAGTAGGTATTGCTGGTTATTTTGGAATTAATCCTCCAGGGTTTGTTGCCCAGGTGGTTGCCTTTGCCTTTGGTCTTGCTGCTTCTTCCTTCTTCCCGATTATAGTTCTTGGCATCTTTTCTACAAGGACTAATAGGGAAGGGGCTATTTGCGGAATGTTGGCTGGCATTATTTTTACCGCTGCTTATATCGTTTACTTTAAGTTTATGGGCGGCACAAAAGATCAGTGGTTCCTTGGCATAAGTCCAGAAGGTATTGGCACTATAGGAATGATAATAAATTTTGTAGTAACTTATGTTGTATCTTCTATGACTAAAGAGCCACCAAAGGAAATCCAAGAGTTAGTTGCATCAATTCGTACTCCAAGAGGAGCTGGTGCAGCAGTAGATCATTAAAATTTATTAAATTTTTAGACCCAAAAAAGGCGCTTTCAATATGGAAGCGCCTTTTTTTATTTATTAAACCAATTGTTGTTTTTTTTAATGAAAAAATTAGAATAAAATTAAAGAACTATTAAACGAGTTAAACGAGGTTTGCACCATGAAAATTCTTGATGCCAATACATCTTGCCTTTTAATTATAGATCCTCAAGAGAAGTTAATGAAGGCTGTGGAAAAACCAGAAAAAGTAGTTCACTATACTTCTCTTTTGATAAATTGTGCCAGTCTATTAAACATCCCAATAATTGCAACTACTCAGTATAAAAAAGGTCTTGGTCCAATTGTTCAAGAATTAGAAAGTCTGTTAGAAAACACGTCTTACAAGACGTTAGATAAGTGGGAATTTAACTGTTTTTATAATGATGATTTCAAGATGCTAATTAGCAAATTGCCTTCATGTATTGACTCCTTTGTTATTACTGGAGTGGAAGCACATATATGTGTATTTCAAACAGCACTTGGTGCAAAAGAAAATGGATTCAATACATGGATTGTAACAGATGCTATTTCTTCTAGAGAAAAGAAGAATAAAAAGGCTGCGATAAGGCTTCTCAATTCAAATGATATCTATTGTGCAACAACAGAGATGATAATATATCAGTGGTTAAAACGTGCAAATACTCAACAGTTTAAATCTATGCTTAAGTATCTCAAGTGAAACTAATTGATCTTTTAATGACTCATTATTTGCCATGGTGTCTTACAGTAATTAGTATTTTTGCTGCAATATTAAACATTAAAAAGAAGCGCTCTAGTTTTGCCATCTATACCTTTGCAAACATTGGATGGATAATAGTTAACGTATATCATGGTATATATGCTCAGGCTGCTTTGTTTGTAGTTTTTACAGCTCTTTCTACTTGGGGTTGGATTGAATGGGGGAGAAGAAAGTGGCCCGAATAAGGTCTGGTTGGTTTACTTTTGATCATATAGCAGATATTGGTGTAAGAGGTATAGGTGAAAGTTTAGAGGAAGCATTTGAAAATGGTGCCAAGGCCCTTTTTTCCTTGCTGGTAGATGATATATCAAGTATCGAGAGAAAGATTACAAGGCAAGTAAAATGTCAGTCATTTGATGAGGTGGGGTTGTTTGTTGCATGGTTAAATACTTTGTTAGCCATGTCTGACTTGCATACAGAAGTATATAACAGTTTTTCTGTTAAAATATCTGGCCTTGAGTTAAGTGCAGAGATAATGGGTGAGCCTTGGGATAAAAACAAACATGGTATTGGTATAGAGGTAAAAGGAGCAACTTTTTCTGAGGCCAAGGTGATAAAAAAACATGGCTTTTACATTGCTCAATGTATTGTTGATGTGTAGGTAAAGAGTATGGATAAGTCTAAATTAAAAAAATTAGAGGATTGTATTTGGCAAATACCTAAAATAGGAGATATGAGGGTGCCAGGCTATCTGTTTGCCAATGAGCGTCTTCTTGCAGATATGGATGACAAGGTATTTGTACAACTTAGCAATGTGGCAAGCTTGCCTGGCATAGTAAAGGCCGCTATGGCTATGCCTGATGCCCATTGGGGATATGGCTTTCCAATTGGAGGTGTGGCAGCATTTGATCCAGAAAAAGGTGGAGTGATTTCTGTAGGAGGAGTTGGCTATGATATCTCCTGTGGTGTTAGATGCCATAGGTTAGGACTTAAGAAGCAATATATTTTGCCTAAGCTTGAAGAGCTTATAGATGAACTTTTCAGATTTATTCCTGCTGGTGTTGGTTCTACAGGTAAAATAAAACTAACGAGCAAGCAATTAGATGATGTCCTTAGATATGGAGCTATTTGGGCTATTGATAAAGGGTATGGATTTAGAGACGAGCTTAATTTTATTGAAGATGAGGGAAGATTAGAAGATGCAGATCCTGAAAAGGTTTCATCTTTGGCAAAAGAGCGTCAACAAAAGCAAGTCGGCACTCTTGGTTCAGGAAATCATTATTTAGAAATTCAGTTTGTTGAGCAGATTTTTGATAAAAGAGCCGCCAATGCTTTTGGTCTTGAAGAAGATGATGTGGTTATATCCATTCACTGTGGATCAAGGGCATTAGGTCATCAGATCGGCAGCGATTATATTCAGATTTTAGGTGCTGCTTCTAAAAAATATAACATTCCTATTAGAGAAAGGGAGCTTGTTTGTGCTCCAATTAAGTCCGAAGAGGGCTTAAATTATTATAAGGCCATGGCATGTGGAGTGAATTGTGCTTTAGCAAACAGGCAGGTTATAGGTCATTTGGTACGCCAGGTTGTGCAAAGGGTTATTCCCAAGGCAAGTTGTGAACTTATTTATGATGTTAGCCATAATACTTGTAAAAAAGAAATTCACAAGGTAAATGAAAAAAAGCACTTGTTGTATGTGCATAGAAAAGGAGCAACCCGGGCCTTTGGCCCAGGACATATAGAACTACCAAAAGAATACAGGCAGGTTGGCCAGCCTCTTTTTATTGGAGGAACTATGGGGACTTGCTCTTTTATTTTGGTAGGAACAGAAAGAGGTGAGAGGCTATCTTTTAGCAGTGCCTGTCATGGTGCTGGAAGGGCAATGAGTCGAAGGGCAGCCTTAAAGAGGTGGAAAGGCAAAGGCGTTATCAAGGCCCTTAAAAATAGGGGGATAATTTTAAAGGCAGTGAGTATGAGAGGAGCTGCAGAAGAGGCTCCAGATGCATATAAAGATATTAATTTAGTTGTGGATGTAACCCATGATGCTGGTATTGCAAAAAAAGTTGCACTTTTGCGTCCAATGGCTGTTATCAAAGGATAAATCTTGCAAGTTTATGGAGCAAAAAGAGGTGGTTTTGAGGGCAATATTTTTAATAAGTACTTTATTGTTGTGCTTTAAAACTGTATTTGCTGAGAATAATATAACTACATCTAGTAATGATACATTATCTTCTAATGTCACTTCTATAAACTTTTCAGAGATTTTCAAAATACTTCCTGATAAAGATTTTAAGTGGAATGAGCATAGAGATATTTTGCCTAAAGATTACGCCCAAATTATTGAGCAACCTGCCCCTGTTTATAAGGCACCTTGGATGGATGTAACTCAAAAAAGACCTAAAAGAGTACTTGATGGAGGTTTTATTTGGGTGTCGCTAGAAAGTCCTATCGCTATAGAGTCAGGAAATTTTACTTGGTATAGAATAAACAAACAGGAGTTTTTGCAAAAGAAATATTTAGCCTTTTATGAGCCATCAACTTTTAAAGGTATTGATTTAAAAAAGACCCCGTTAGATGGAGTGTTTGGTTGGCTTGTTCTGGATACTTACACAGCTTTAACTCCAGGTAAACAAGATTATATGGAGGGAGAACTTTTAGAAAAGCATACACTTGTAAAGGTATTAGACACGACTGTTGTTAACGGGCAAAAGTGGTTAAAACTTGCAGAAAAGAAATGGGTTGAAGGTACAAGGGTGGCATTGATTACAACCATACAGAGACCTGCGAAGATACCCAAAACAGCGAAGTGGATTGATATAAATATATATGAGCAAGTGCTTTGTGCGTATGAAGGAGATAAGATGGTTTATGCAACTTTAATTTCTTCAGGACTACCATCTTTTGACACACCTACTGGAGTATTTCGTATTTGGGGTAAGGCCAAAATGAGAAAGATGAGTGGAGGTGAAAAAGAAAAAGACTACTATTTCTTGGAGGATGTGCCTTATCAGATGTATTTTTCAAAAGGAGTAGCAATACATGGAGCTTATTGGCACGATAATTTTGGCATTAAGCAATCACATGGCTGTGTAAATATATCGCCTCGAGATGCTAAATGGCTATTTGAATGGACTACTCCCAAGGTTAGGACCAATAAATTTATA
>CAYMRT010000065.1:0-4284 GCA_964392885.1 uncultured Desulfobacterales bacterium
AGGGATAATAAATAGATTTTTGGAGTCTGGTAAAATCTATCCGGAGCCTAACCTATATAAACAGCTTGAAATTATTCAATTATATTTAGACATCTTAGGAAATTTTTATGAAGAAAATTTGGCTATTTTTATGGCTAGAAAGCATCTTTCCTGGTTTACAAAGGGCATGACCAAGAGCGCTTTTTTTAGAAACGAACTTCATAAGATAAAAAATTTTAATGAAATTAGAAAACTTATATCAGAGTTCTTTATTAAACAAAAAAATTAATTCCCATCATTATCCACCTCTTTGCTATTTACTTTGTCGCCTGTTTCATTTGCATCTGATGATTCAGACTCTTTAATAACTCCTTTTGCTGTATCGTCTTCAACCGGTATGTTAGAAGGACTATCCTTTTGGATAGCCCTAACCTCTTTAGCAGTAATATGCAGAGTCTCTTCGATTTCTTCAGGAGGAAGTGCCATCTCATCATCTAACATATTAAGAAAGCTTTCAAAGGTAGAACGAATTTTATAAACTGTTTCTCTTTGAAGCATCCTCAATTTTCTAATCCTTCCTTCTAACGTTATAGCTTCCTGGTGTGCGTCTGCCACAATTCTATCTGCATCTACTTTAGCTTTTTCAATAATTAGATTTGCCTCTTTTTGGGCATTCTCTTTCATGTCTTCAATTGCATCATGGGCTGCAGTTAAAGCTCTCCTAAACTCTGCCTCTTGCTGCTTCAGTATGGCTACTTGTTTTTTATATATAAGAATTTTATCTTTTAGCTCGTTTCTCTCTTTTATTATAAAAGCCAAAAAACTAGCTACTTCTTCTAAAAATGCCTTAACTTCTTCTCTATCATAACCCCTAAAACTTTTAGAAAATTCCTTCTCCAATATCTCATTGGGAGTAATGGACATAAAAAAGCCCTCCTAATAAAGTTTATGGGCCAACTCATAAAGACTTGGCACAAGAAAACTATCCAAAAAAATTAAAGCCAATATTACAATCATTGGTGTAAAATCAATTCCACCAAAATAAAGCGGAATATAACGCCTAACTTTATTCATTACAGGATCTGTAACACTATATAAAAAACGTACTATTGGATTATAAGGATCAGGGCTAACCCAAGATATAAGAGCACGAATTATAAATACCCACATATATAAATTTAATAAAATATGAAGCACAGTTGCAATAGACTTTATAAAATTGCTAATTATAAACATGGTTAATCCCTCTTTTTATATTTATTTTCCAAATGGACAAACTGGATAGTTACATTTTTTACATGAAAGACACAAACCTCCATGCCCAAGTGCCGCGACTTCCTTCCGGCCAATTCTTTCCTCTGCAAGTATTCTTGGCAAAACTATATCTAATACCGTAGTTTTAAAATACATGCCACAAGCAGGAATTCCAAGAACCGGTATCTTTCCTATATAACTTACTAAAAACATAGCACCAGGCAATACAGGACTTCCATAAGTTATGGATTTTGCACCAGCCTTTGCAATTCCTTTTCTTGTAACATCATCTGGATCCACAGACATCCCGCCTGTACAGAGCACAAGCTGTGCACCTTTATCTAAGGCCTCCTTTATGCCATCTGATATTAACTCTACATCATCTGGAAGTTTTTTTAATAAAACTATATCTATTGAATATGACTCCATCTTTTTTGTCATTGCTGGCCCAAAGGCATCTTTTATCCGCCCTTCATAAACCTCTCTACCTGTAACTAAAATGGCTGCCTTTTTTATTTTAAAAGGTAGAACCCTTAAAAGGCCCTTGGCCTCTTTTAAGATTCTTATCGCCTCATCTAAGACTTTTTTTGAAATTACAAGGGGAATTGCCCTACCTGCTGCAACAGCCTCTCCCTTTTTAACCACCGAATTGGAATGCCTTGTTGAAATTATAATATCACCCAAAAGATTTATTTCATACAAAAGCCTTTCATTTACCTTAAACAACCCATCTATTGCAGCCTTAAAATTCACCTTTCCTTCGCTAACCTTGAGATCGGTTTCAACTCCATCACCACAAGCCAACTTACCTAAAGTAATTCCGGCCTCATTCTCATGTACCTGATCAGGACCAAGCTCAAGACAATAAATATGAAATTTACCAAGATCTTTTAATCGTGGGATATCTTCTTCTCTTATGATATGTCCCTTTTTAAAAGCACAACCTTTTTTTTCGCCTGGTACAATTTCAGTAATATCATGGGGAATTACCATCCCTACAGCCTTTTCTACAGGAACAAGTTTTTTTACAAAGCTGTCATCAAAACTCATGGCTCTAATTCCTTGATTTATTAAACAAAATGATTAAATACGCTCATAATAACCGCCATAAGCACAAGGCTTACAAAAAATTTTACCTTCTTGCTCTATATCTCTAAAATCTTGAATCCACTCGCCACACTTCTCACATTGCACCCTTCTACCTGGTCTGCCAGGCATGTCAGCTTTAGGAATTTTAACTCTTACATCTTGAACACTAAAAAGCTCCTCATCTGGCATAAGTTTATAAGCCTCAAGTTGCCTCTTATATTTATCTTTAATCTCAGGACAATATCTTTTGGAAAGCTCTCTAGCCTCCTCTCTTGCTATTATCCTAACGGCCTTATCCTTTTCCAAATCTACAAAAGTGGCTGCCATTATACCATAATCCAGCCATTTAAGCGTTCTTTTGCCCAAGCTACATCCTGTTACTGACTGGATCGCATCTGTAGCACATCTATCTATTTCAACAAATACCATAAGCCTTTTCCGATCTTTACCCTTCGGATCTTCAATACCTAAAAGCCTTAACCCATACATTGCAAGCCTTACTCCTAGCACCTGCCCTGGACATAGATGACCGTGAAGAGCTACTGATTCTTTCAATAATTCATCAAATGTTCTATAACTCATAAAAAACATACCCCCTATAAAAAGTGAGGAGTAACCATGAAACACACAGACCCATCAACACCTGAATTTTGGGAAAAACTAGCAAAAACCAAAGGCTGCGACGACATAAATAAAAAATGTCTGAAACCAGAAACATGGGACAAAGCTGCTGCCACTTATGATGATCTTGAAAAGTGCAAAGATTACCAAGATCAAATAAATACTATTTTAACCATCTTGCAACAAAAGGGCGTTTTAGACAAGAAAAATATTGTAATAGATGTGGCATGCGGTACAGGGACATATAGTGTAAAAATGGCACCTTTTGTCAAGGAAATCATTGCGCTTGATATTTCAAAAGGAATGCTTAAGGAACTGAAAAAAAAGATAAAGCGCTACAGCTTAAAAAATATCAAAATAATAAATGAGGACTGGGCAACTTTTAAAACTGAAAAAAAGTTTGATCTTGTATTTTGCTCAATGACACCACTTTTGAGAAATCCTTCCACAATAAAAAAATTTATCGAAATTTCAGACAGATATATTGGGATTGTCACCTGGGCAGGTGTAAGAAAAAATGAACTTTTAAATAAAGTGTCAGAAAGAATATTTGGCAAACCTTTTGAACAAAAAGGTCAAGATATAACCTTTGTTTTCAATTATCTTTATAGCTTAGGGTTTGCCCCAAACCTTACCTTTTTCACTGGATGTTGGGAAAGAATAAGAGAGCCTGAAGATCAAATAAAAAACTTGATATGGAGGATTGAAATGAAAAGGCCTTTAAATCAAGAAGAAAAAAACACTATTAAAGAAATAGTTTATGAAAATATGAATCCAAATGGCTTTGTAAAGGCTGTTACAACAGTAAGAACTTGTTTTATGTTTATAGATAAAAAGCAGGCAAAAGGAGCTTTTAGCTGCACCTAGTTTTAGCTAAAAATTTGTGTCTAATTGAAAGCTCAGAATGAATAAAAAATTATTTTAAAATTCTTAGAAATAACATAATATTAAACTGAAGAAGATTTTATCTGCTTAAGGAAACATGAAGGATAAACTTTTTTTGGCAACATTAACATTATGTATTTTAACGCTTGCCCTTAAAGTGGTCTGCGATGCAAGCAACAAAACCCCCTTAATAATCTTTCATGCAGGAAGCCTAACCATGCCCTTTGCTAAAATTGAAAAGGTATTTGAAAAAAAATATCCACAAATAGACATCTTAAGAGAATCTGGTGGCAGCACTAAAATGGCTAGAATAATAAGCGAGGTTGGAAAGCCTGCTGACATTATGGCAGCAGCAGATTTTGGGGTTATAGATTCCATTTTAATTCCAAAGTTTGCCTCGTGGAATATTCTCTTTGCCTCCAATCAACTTGTTCTCTGCTATACAGATAAAAGCAA
>CAYMRT010000066.1:0-5603 GCA_964392885.1 uncultured Desulfobacterales bacterium
TTGCGAGAGTTTCGTTATAAATAAAAAATTGGTCTGGGCCAAACTTAAAAGTCTCATTTTCAAAGGAGTCTTCATAGGGGTAAAAAATTCCTCCTCTTGAAAGGGCATAACAAAGCCTTTGCCACTCTTCTTTTTGCAAAACATTTTTAAATTTTGAAACTACATAGTTGTTTTCTACAAATTTTATAGCCTGATAATTTATGCTGTTTAGCCCTGCATTTTCACATATGTTTGAATATGCTCTTAAATAAAATTCTTCTGCAAAATTAAGATCAACATACTTTTGCTGGTGCCCTTTGTCATCTGAGGCATAAGGTATTGCACTTTTGCCAAAGCCAGGCAGGCCCAGTTTCTGGGCAAGATCAATCAAAAAAGTCTCAAGGCAAAATGGACGGCCATCAGCAGTTTTTTGAGTAAGAGGCTCAATAAGAGGACATCTAAAGCTAGTAAACTTAAAGGCCGGGGCGTGAGGGGAAAGCCATCCATATTGGCCTTCTGCGTATGTGATATCTGGAACTATATAGTCAGCATAAATGTTTGATTCATTAATCCCAATGTCTATTGAGACTAGAAGTGGTATTTTGCTGGTATCTTTTAAAGTTTCTATATAGCGGCTGCCTCCTGGGATTGAATAGACAGGGTTAAAATAATAAAGAAATAACACATCAATGCTATAAGGATAACCTTCGTCAATTCCAGATAGAGCTTCTACGCACAAGCCTCCTTTTGTAAAAGGGAACCAAGGCCTTTTGGCAGGATAAGGATCTTGGCCATCGGAAATCTTTTTTTCAAAAAGGCTGCTTTCTTGATAAGATGCTTTTTCCCTTGATATTTTTATGCCTGCTGGTTGCTTCTTTCCTTTAAAATTAATTAAGTCATACCTTCCCTTTTTCCAGTCGCCTGCTCCTTTTCCTGAGGGAAGATATCCTCCCCTCCTTCCAATGCTTCCAGAAAAGGCATTTAAAACAGACACAGCATATGCTGCATAGGTACCATTTACATAGTTGCCTGCTCCATGATATTGACAAGTTGCTGAAAGAGGGGCGTTTTCAGAAAATTCTCTAGCAACATCTATAATATCTTCTTCTTCAATACCACAAAAGCTTGCATATTCTTTTAAAGTATACTTAAAAGCTTCTTCTTTTAAGATCTGCAAGGCACTTTTTACTCTAAGCCTTTCACCGTCTTTCGTTGTGATATAAGTATCAACAAATAACTCTCCCTTGTCCGTATCTGTATGTTTGAAAACTCTATTTGAACCTTTTTCTAAAACCCCATATCCTCCATCAATTCTTAGAAAAGTGCCATGAAGCATGTGCTCTTTTTGCCAAATGACTAAATGGGTTGCATTAACATAGCCTTTATTTCCAAGTTTTTTTGCAGCCAAATAATTTGGTGCTTCAAGGTATCTTTTGTTGAACTTCTCATTCTCTATCATCCAGCGAATCATTCCAAGGGCGAAAGCACCATCTTGCCCTGGCATTATCTTTATCCATCTGTGGGCATGACAGCCTGCCTTTTGTGCCCTTGGATCAACTATGACAAATTTTACCTGTCCTTTTGAATGCCTATTTGCAAGTGTTGCACCATAAGTATTAAGACCAGGTTGAAGTGCTTCATAAACATTAGCACCAAAAATTAAAACATACTTTGCATTCCATGGATCGGCTTTTAACTCTACTTCTTTGCCATTTGTAAAGGCAAAGTTGCCCATTCTAAAACCAAGCCCACAGATGTCTGTATGTCCAATTCTGTTAATTGAACCAAATGAATATTTTACAAATCTATCTATAAATTCTTTTCTGCCAGACTGGAGCCTACCAGTTAAAAAACAAAATTTGTTTCTTTTTGGACCAAGATCTGGGGCATTTTTGTCAATAGGTTCATCACTTAATAGGTCTTTTAAACCTGGTACAAGCCTATCTTCTCCAAGATGCTTAAAGAGCTTTCCTCCTTGTGTTATCTCATCAATCAACTTTTGCCAGCTAATTGGTTCAAACTTCCCCTCCCCTCGTTTACCAGACCTTTTTAAAGGCACCAGCAAACGCCTTTTGTTATGACAATAGCCATTGATTTCTTGAGCCTTGCCACAGGTACTTGCCTTTGTATTTAATGCCTCGTTAATAGAAACTTCATAGGATGAAGGATTGCCTTTGGTATTATATGGGTGATAAGGATTGCCACATACTTCTTTAATTTGTCCATTAGATACCAGGCACCTTAACCCACATCTGGCATTACAGCCTAAACAAGTAGTAAAAATATTTTTTAGATTTTTATCGCTTAGATAGTCTTGGGCACCTTTGGCCTTTGATGGGCAAAGAGGCGAATTTAGGGTTTTTACATTTGGCATTGATGAGGCCATTGTTAGTGCTCCTGCAAATTTTAAGAAAGACCTTCTGGAAACACCTACTTTCTCTTCCATTGAACAATTTATCCCCTTTAAGATATTAATCAATGCCAGTATAAAAGACCCTCGTGTTTATCTTTAGCTTTTTGCCAAGACTAAAGAGTTTTTTGTTTAATAGATATTCTTTAAATTCTCCTGTGGGGTTTGAAATATCACCAAATAACCTTGCACCAGATGGGCAGGTCTGGACACACTTAGGATCAAGGCCCTTTTCCAATCTCTCAAGGCAAAAATCGCATTTAAAAGACTTATTTTCATTATTCTTATCAAGATGTCTCATGCCAAAAGGGCAAGCAGAAACACAGTTGCCCTGCGCATCACAGAGCCTCCAGTCTGTTACTACAATGCCGGAATCAAGTTTAAAAATCGCATTGCTTGGACAAGCATTAAGGCAAGGAGGATTTTCACAATGATTGCATAAAAGTGGTATAAAAGCACAGAGATTCCTTGAAAAGTCATGCTCACTAAACACTTCTTTTATAATGGTATTAAATAAGTATGGAGGCGTTTTCTGAACAGTTTTGCATGCTACCATGCACGCTTTGCAGTTCATGCATCTTTTAATATCAATTATCATTGCGTAGGATGGAGACTTACCATAATAGGGAATCAATTCCTGCAGCTCTTTGAAAAAAGCCCTTTTTGTTTTATCCACTTTAGCCATTTATCTCTTCTGAATTATTTTGTATGAGAAGCTTTCAGGGTCCAAATAATCAAGAGCTTTTCCATTTACTTCTGCATACGGATACATGAAATAATTGATCTTACCCATCTTGGCAGAGGGGTTAAGTTTAATATCGCGTCCAATTCCAAAACGGACTCTGTATTGATCTACTGCCCCAAAAAAGTATTTCGCAAGTTTAGTTGCCTTCTCAGATGTTGGATCTAGCCTTTTTTCTAAAATTGCTTTTAAATAATCTCCAGGATCAGCTACATACCAGCCATAGCCTGGTACATAGAACTCTGCCCAGCAATGTTGCCATTTAGTTATGTCTGTGCCCTCTTTTCGTGAAAGTCTGAGGCCAAATACTTCTCTGGCAGGCACTCCAGCCGCCTTCAAAAGGGCAACAAATACCGAATGAATGTCAGCACACTTGCCTGAAAGCGTATTTAATAATATGCATATGTTTCCACAGCCGCACCCTTTAGTGCCAGGATCTCGCCTCATATTAGCAATTACCCAATTATAAATAAGCCAAGCTTTTTTTAAGATGTCTGTTTCTTTGCCAATTATTTCTCTTGAAAGATCAATCACTTTTTGATTTAGAGGAGAAAGGCTTGAACCCCTTAAGAAGTCTCTAAAATAGGTTTTATCTAAGCATTTTAATGGGGAACAATTTAATGCCTTATTTTCTACTCTTTCCTCTCTTGTCACTATAAAGCTCATAATGAGCCTTTTAGACTTGCTTTTTGATGGCCAAAATGCATAAAAAATGTTTCTCTTGAATTTTCTATCTGTATATACCCCTTGCTCTTTATATGTCCCTTTGATGGACAAGGATGAGATTTTTTGATATTTGTCTGATACAGGATAAGGGAGCCAAAGTTTTGCTTCCTTATTGTGGGCATTTTTTGTAAGATCAATCTCTAAGATAACCTTAGCTGTAAAACTATTTTTTGCATTAGCGCTACATAAATTGCATGAAAGTAAAACAAAAAGAATTATAAATGCGGCCTGTACCTTTTTGGATTTGTTTGTAATGAAGTTTTCCATGGCAGGAATGTAAAACATAAAATTTTTTAAAGGGCAAATTGTAATTTTAAATACCAAAAAGGCTTGCCATTGAAAAAATCTATAGAATTATTTCACAAAAAAATAGAGACCAATTTTTGTATTGAAATTAAAGAGTTAAGCGTTGCATATGGAAAGCGTCACATAATAAAAGGCATTAATCTTAATTTGCCAAAGGGAGAATTAATAGGAATTCTTGGACCAAATGGCGCAGGTAAAACTACATTAATTCATGCAATATCAGGCTTTTTGAAATCCGATGGAGTAGTAAATATATTTGGAAGAGATCTAAGACAGTTATCTAGTAAAGAACGGGCAAGCCTTATTTCTCTTTTGCCACAAACAACAGAAACGCCATTTCTTTTTAGTGTGCTTGACATTGTGAAAATGGGTAGATTCATCAAAGACGAATCAGATGAGGAAAAAACAGAAGTGGCTCTTAGATCGCTTAGGCGGTGTAGCATAGAGAAATTTGCCCATAGACCTTTTATGCAGCTTTCAGGAGGAGAGAAGCGCCTTGTGCTTTTGGCAAGGTGTCTTTGTCAAGACAGTCCGCTTTTTTTGCTTGATGAAGCAACTTCAAACCTTGATATAAAAAGAAAAATCCAGGTTTTTGAAATATTAAGGCAGGAAGTTAAGGAAAATAGACGTTCTATATTGATTGTTATTCATGATATCAATCTTGCCTCTATGTATTTAGACAGATTAATATTTATGAAAAACGGCTCTATAATTAAAGCTGGTAAGGTGAATGATGTAATAACAGAAAAAATACTTACAGAAGTATTTGAAACGAACATTATTCTTATTAAACATCCGCAAATGAATAGGCCTGCAGTTCTTTTTTCAAAACCTTAAGCAAATGATGAAAGGAGGTAAGGATGTCTGGAGATTGTCTTTTTTGCAAAATGGTAAGGGGAGAACTTAAGCCAGATATTGTATATGAAGATGAACAAGTTTTAGCATTTAGAGATATAAATCCTCAGGGGCCAACCCATATACTTATAATTCCTAAAGAGCACATACCCACCATAAATGACTTAGAAGATAGACATGCAGAAGTAATGGGAAGACTTTTTCTTACAGCAAAAAAGGTGGCAGAGTCTGAAGGGATTGCTGAATCTGGTTATAGAACCGTTATTAACTGTAATAGGCATGGTGGCCAAGAAGTATATCATATTCATCTCCATATAATAGGTGGTAGGCAGATGACTTGGCCTCCGGGTTAATTAAGTTATTAGCTCTTTATTGACTCAATAATGCCGTAAGTTTATAGTGGCCCTGCCCTTTTAGAGGGCCTCTTTTAAAAAAATTGCCTAAAAAACTGGGCAAATAATGAGGAACTGTATGAAGGCACTTATAGCCCTTGAAGATGGAAGAGTATTTGAAGGACGATCTTTTACAGGTCAAGGCGAGGTCTTTGGTGAGATTGTTTTTAATACCAGTATGACAGGTTATCAG
>CAYMRT010000067.1:0-6302 GCA_964392885.1 uncultured Desulfobacterales bacterium
GGATATCGCAGTCATGGATGTTTTATGGGAAGGATCAAACCCATTATAAACGAGAATGGTATAAAGGTAGATGTGATGGTTAATTATTCTGGAGGGCATCATACTGCAGTAAATAAAGATAGCCTTACTCTTATTTATATAAGTAAGTGATTAAGTGATAGAAATGTTGTTCGCTTCTGAAAATGCCTTAATAACTTGGGTTCTCATGGAACAATATAAAAAAGCTGACTAATACTGAAAAAGAAAGCAACGTTTTTTTAGATAGACACAGGTGTTTTACACGCAGGGATTTTACAGTTGACCTTGAAAAAGAAACTTGCATTTGTTTGCAGGATAGAGAGAATGGAGTGGAAGATGGAAAGGTTTGAAAAATAGTCAATTCACCTTAAAGAGAGCAGGGGGGTATTCCCCCTTATTTTTCTAAGTTTAATGAAAAATAGAGCAGTCTCCCTTGCCCTCTCTTAGAATTTCAACTTCATCGTCAACAAGCGATATTACACTGGAAGGCTCTGGTGGAATTATTCCAGAATCAATAATAATTGATACTTGTTTCCCAAATTTTTTTGACATTTCTCTTGGATCTGAAAAGATTTTATCTCCTTGAGAAACTGTTGTGCTTATTATTGGACGCCCTAGTTGCTTTACTATTTCAAGGCAGACAGGATGATCTGGAACTCTAATACCAACTGTTTTTCTTTTGGTAAGCATCATCTTAGGCACTTGTCTTGAACCTTCAAGTACAAATGTGTATGGTCCTGGAAGGTATCTTTTTAAAATTCTATAGGCAAAATCACTTACCCTTGCGTAATGGCTAATGTCTCTTAGGTCAGAGCAAACAAAGCTGAAGGGCTGCTTCTTTGAAATGCCTTTTATTAGATACACCTTTTCTATTGCCGCCTTGTTAAATATATCTGCTCCTATTCCGTAACATGTATCTGTTGGATATATTATGACATCTCCATTTTTCAACGCTTCTACTGCCTGTTTTATTTTTCTTGGTATAGGTCTATATGGGTCTATTTCAAGAATCATGGTTTAATGCCTTCCTTAAAGCAGTCTCTAAAATAATCTGTTATGTGATTATATAAAATAAAATTTTGTAGCTTAATATTTGAGGGATTGACAAAGGTATAAGTTTCAAGGTAACAATCTTGGTTTAATATCCACATTTCCCTATATCATTGCCTTAAAGATAATCATAAAGGCATTTAAGGGAAGAGAAAATTTTTTTTGAGGAGGAGCCCGATGAAGCTAGATCCAACCAAAATGAAAGATTGGCAGATAGCTGAAGCTGCCGAAGAAAACATGAAAACAGTGTATCAGCTCGGAGAGGAGCTGGGCCTAGAGAAGGAAGAGCTTTTACCTTATGGTCATTATGTTGCAAAGATTGATTATGCAAAGGCATTAGAAAGGCTTAAGGATAAGCCTGATGGAAAATACATTGATGTTACTGCAATTACTCCGACACCTCTTGGCGAAGGAAAAAGTACCTGTGCCGTTGGTTTGATGGAGGGTCTTGGTAAAAGAGGAAAGAACGTAATTGGTGCCCTTAGACAACCTTCTGGCGGTCCTACTTTTAACATAAAAGGTAGTGCCGCAGGAGGGGGTTTAGCTCAGGTTATCCCACTTTCTAAATTTTCTCTTGGTCTTACAGGTGACATAAATGCCATCATGAATGCACATAACCTTGGAATGGTGGCTCTTACTGCAAGAATGCAGCATGAATGTAACTATACAGATGAGCAGTTGGCCCAAAGAGGTCTTAAAAGACTCAACGTTCACCCTAAAAAGGTAGAATTTCGCTGGATAATCGATTATTGCGCTCAAGCCCTCAGAAATATCACAATTGGTCTTGGTGGCCATATGGATGGAATGACCATGCAAAGCGGTTTTAACATTGCCGTTAGCTCAGAGATTATGGCCATCTTAGCTGTAGCTACAGATTTAAAGGATTTGAGAGAGAGAATTGGGAAAATAGTTGTTGCATATGATAGAACAGGAAAGCCAATTACCACTGAAGATCTTGAAGTTGCAGGTGCCATGACAGCTTGGATGGTCGAGGCTGTAAATCCAAATCTTATGCAGACCATTGAAGGTCAGCCATGTCTGATTCATGCAGGCCCATTTGCTAACATTGCAATTGGTCAATCTTCAGTAATTGCTGATAAAGTTGGTCTTAAATTAGGTGATTATCTTGTAACAGAAAGTGGTTTTGGTGCAGACATAGGATTTGAAAAGTTCTGGAATTTAAAGTGTCGTTATAGTGGTCTTAAGCCACATTGTGCTGTTGTTGTTGCAACAATTCGTGCCCTTAAGTGTCATGGTGGTGCACCAATCCCACGCCCAGGTCGTCCAATGCCACCTGAATACAACGAAGAAAATGTCGAATGGGTAGAAAAGGGCACTGCAAACCTATTGCACCATATAGAAACGGTTAAAAAGGCAGGCATTAATCCTGTTGTTTGTATAAATGCGTTTTATACAGATACAAAGAATGAGATCGAGGCAGTTCGTCGTTTGTGTGAACAGGCAGGAGCTAGAGTAGCTGTATCTGAGCATTGGTTAAAGGGTGGAGAAGGAGCCCTTGAGTTTGCCGATGCAGTAATTGACGCTTGTGAAGAGGAAAATGACTTCCGCTTCCTTTATGATCTTGATGTGCCACTTAGAAAGAGAATAGAGTTGATTACAAAAGAAGTTTATGGTGGAGATGGAGTTGATTATTCTCCAGAGGCTGCTGCTAAAGCCGAAGCCATAGAGAAAGATCCAGAGCTTTCCAAGCTTGGAACTTGTATGGTTAAGACACACCTTAGTCTTTCTGATAATCCAAATCTTAAGGGTGTTCCAAAAGGATGGAGGCTCTTTGTAAGAGATATTCTTACTTACAAAGGTGCAGGCTTTGTTGTTCCTGTTGCAGGTGCAATAAGCCTCATGCCAGGTACAGGATCAGATCCAGCTTATAGAAGGATTGATGTAGATGTAGAAACCGGAAAGGTAAAAGGCTTATTCTAAGTAAGGGTGTCAAATTATGTTTTCAAGGGGCCTATTGGCCCCTTTTTTAGTGTATCAGCTTTTTATTCTATAGCTCCCTTTGGTCCATTTGGCATATGGAGTTATCTCATCTCTAATAAACAAATGGAACTTATGACTTCCTTTTCTGATCTGATCAAACCTTTGATATACAAATACCTTAACTAGATCTGTTACAAAGGCAGACGCTATAGAATATGCCCATACTAGGGCTATTTCTGGCCATGTTATAGGGGCCACCAAGCCAAAGCCATAGGCTGCTATAAAGGTGCCAGCTATTTTTGTTATTAATGCCGACCATATCATAATTGGTGCCGGATAAGGTCTTTCCCAAAAGTGTCCTTTAGTCCTCGCTACAAATAGGACTAAATGGCCTGCTACAGCCATCTTAAGAAAGATATATGTTTGTACTTGGGCAATATCAAGGTGAAGCCAATCTAGGGCTATAAGTAGCATACCAAAGCTTCCCAATATCCCCACTATTCCCATGGAGGTAGCAATAGTAATGATTTCGGCCATATCCCATCTGGCTGGTTCTGGATTAAGCTTTGTATTATCATAGGCAATTGTCATTATTGGAATATCATTTAAAAAGGCAAGCAGAATAATCATTATTGCAGTTATGGGATAAAAGTTAAAAAAGATCATAGCCAGAACTACAAAGACCATTATTCTAATCGTTTCAGAAACCCTATATATGGCATAGGATTTCATGCGCTCAAATATTTTTCTTGCCTCTTCTACAGCCCGTATTATGACCGAGAGACCTGGTGCAGTAAGAACTAAATCTGCTGCCGCACGTGCTGCATCGGTTGCCCCTGACACAGCAATTCCAATATCTGCTTGTTTCAGTGCAGGGGCATCATTTACACCATCTCCTGTCATTCCAACTATATGGTTCTTTTTTTGTAAGGCCTTTACAATTGCAAACTTATGTTCTGGAAACACCTCTGCAAATCCATCTGCCTCTTCAATTATTTCAGGAGCTGCAGTTATTAGGGTATCTTTAGAACTGTCTTTTAAAAAAGAAGATACGGGTTTTATATTAGTGCCAAGGCCAAGTTTACTTGCTATTTGTTTTGCTATGGCCAGATTGTCACCAGTTACCATTTTTACCGTTATGCCATAACGTTTTGCGTGTTTTATGGTCTCTGCAGAGTCTTCACGAGGTGGGTCAAACATAGGTAAGATGCCAAGAAGCTCCCAGCTTTTTTTGTCTCTAGAAATAGCTACTCCAATGGTTCTGTAGCCTTGTTCTGCAAATTTGTTAATTATTTCATGTACTTTTTGGGTGGTTTTTGCATCAGGATTTGTAAGTGCAAGTATTACTTGCGGTGCCCCTTTTGTAACTTTAATAATTTTTCCATCATTTGTTTGAATTTCAGCCTCTGTTCGTTTTCGTACCGGATCAAATGGTGTAAAGTGAAGAATTCTAAATTGTTTTAAGGCCCTTTTCTCTTTAAGTGCCGTTAAGATGGCCTGATCAATGGCGTCGTTATCTTCTTTTTTACATGCTAGTGCTCCATAAAGTATAAGTTCTTCTTTATTTTTAGCGCCTATGGTAATAGGCTCTCCAAGGGTTAATTGGTTTTTGGTTAATGTCCCAGTTTTGTCAGAACAGAGTACGTCCATGCCAGCCATTTCTTCAATTGATTCTAATCTAGAGACAATGGCCTTCATTTTTGACAAGACTAAAGCTCCTACGGCCATTGTAACAGAAAGAACTGCCGGCATTGCTACTGGAATTGAGGCAACTGTTAATATCAGAGCAAATTGTACAAGCTCTAACCAAGGTGTACCTCTATGCAGTTGAAATAGTATTAATATTAATACCAATGCCAAAGAGACATATATTAGATAGTCTGCAATAGTGAGTACTGCCTTTTGAAAATGAGAAACAGTTTTAGCACTTGATACGAGTTGTGCTGTTTTGCCAAAATACGTATTTTTACCTGTTGCAATTACAACCCCTAACATTTCCCCTTGTTTGACAATGGAGCCGGAATAGGCATTATCTCCTTTAGATTTGGTAACAGGTAGAGATTCACCAGTAAGTGCAGACTGATCAATGCTAAGATAGTCTCCTTCAATTAAGGTAATATCTGCAGGAATGATATCGCCAAGACGTAGCTTAATTATATCTCCTATTACAAGATTGGATGCGTCTATCTCTTGCCACTTACCATCTCGCAGGACTTTAGCTTTAAGTGCAAGTTTCTTTTTTAGGGCATCAATGGCATTATCTGCTTTGTATTCTTGCCAGAATCCTACCGCGGCATTAAATACCAATAGTGCACATATAATTGCAAAATCGCTCCAGTGATGAACTATTGCAGATAATATTGCAGCAATTTCAATCATCCATGGAATAGGTCCCCAAAAATAATTAAGAAACTTTATAATTGGATTGATCTTTTTTTCTTCAATGGTATTGGGTCCATATTGGGCGAGCCTTTTTTGAGCTTCTTCAGAGCTCAAACCATTAGGACTGCTTTTAATAGATTGTAATAATTTTGAAATTTCAGTATCGTCTAAATGTTTTTCTATGTTTGCCTCTGAATTTGCTAAAAATGAATTGCTTCCTGTAAAACTTGTTTTCTGCGGAGTTGATGCTGAACTTGTGCTTTCCATTGGAGGCCTCCTTTGAGTTCATTTTTGCCTGAGAAAATAGAAGCATAAAGAACTCTTAAAAATTACGTTAAGCACCTATTAGATAGATTCAAGGAATTAAAAAGCGGATTTCTTTTCAAAAGTGAATTGTTCAAGATTTGATTTTCCAGGATTTATTGAAAGATTAGCTAGAACTTCAAAACAATTACAGGAGCATTAATCTGTTGGATTTTAAGAGGTTGTAGAAAATTTAAGCAATTAATTTAAAAGCAGCTTAAAAAAGCATATAACAAGCCGTTCAAGCTACCGCCAAGAGATTAGCATCTTTTGGCGGTAGCTTAGTCTCAATGTAATCTATTTTCTTATAATCTTTCCATGAATAATTATTATGACTTGTCCATGGTTGGTTGCTAGCTTACCTGTATTTGGATCCTTTCCGTAAAGTACGCGTCCTTCCATCCATTCATCATGTATAGAATCGCAATTGTATTGTAATGTTACAGTAGTAGGAGCCGTATCGCTATCAGGCAGAAATTCTATGAAGCCATATTGATCTACATGCCATGAAAGGGTCCCTTGTCCAGAGTTTGTGATAGTGAATGTTCCGATAGTCTGTGGGCAGGGATCTATATCAATGCCCGTCCTGGCGTCGACTGCATGGGTGA
>CAYMRT010000068.1:0-3015 GCA_964392885.1 uncultured Desulfobacterales bacterium
ATATCTTATATTTCCCATACTGGCTATTTATTCCTGCAACTAATCCTGACCAGTCGGTGTTAATGCAAGACGAGCTAATGTTCTGGGTAGATTCTGATGGTATGGGTAACATTTATTTAATTTATCAATATCCATGGAGTAGTTCTGGCGGTTCAGGCATGAGCGGAGGAAATCAAGGGACAGGAGGAGGCTCTTATACTACATCTTCTCAAGAAGCTATTCGTCAGGTACAACAACAGATGCAAACAAATCAAATGATGTTTAATACGATGAGTAACATTATGAATACTATGCATGAAACTAGCCTTTCTATTATTGATAATATAGGAGGTGGAATGAATTACGACTACGATTATACTTATTAGTGATTAAAAATTAAAAAATATAGGCTGTAGTTTAGTGGCCTATATTAGCAAAAAAATAGGGGCAGGCGAACAGTAAAAATTAACTCACCTGCCCCTTTTTATTTAAAAAAAATTGCGAAAATTTTTTTAAAATCTTTTGACGTAGTTCTCCTATATGAGCCAATTCTTTTTCAAGTGTTAAAAAGAACTCTTGATCGTTTTTTTCATAATAGTCAAATACCTTGTCGCAAAAATACCAGCTACATCTATAAGAACGCTCATATCGTTTAAGTGTACAGCCTTTTTCCCCAAGAAATTGACAAGTGTCTGTATCAAATGCTGAAAAATCATACTCAAGAAGCGGAAGTTCTAGGCTGCGTCTAATTATTAAGTCTTCAAAATCAGGGAAGCCATGTCTATTGATACAACAGTGGTCAATACATAAACAACACATCTTGTTATTTATTTTAAAAAAATACGGATCTAGCTTGATAAATGATTCCTTGATGTTAAAACCTAATCTTAAAACTTCTTCTAACTCCCTATTTTTAAAATGCCTTACAAAGATTTGATTAATAAGATACCATGCATCTTTATAAGCAGATTGATTTCCAAAGGGGATTTCTGGATACTCGATATGTTTAAGCAACGGCAATAAGTCTTTCCTTTAACTCTTTTATTTCATCTCTTATCTTAGCAGCCTCCTCAAATTTAAGCTCTTTGGCCAAAGCAAACATCCTCTTTTCAAGCCGTTTGATTTTTTGCTCAATCTTTTCTGGATCGAGTTCTGTCCCATAGGAGGTTGGAGGTTCTGCTGCCTCTAAAAGTGTATGTTGATCTTCAGCATAAATTGATGTAAGTGCATCTTCAAGGGCCTTTGATATGCTTTGAGGTACTATTCCATGTTTTTCATTATATTTTTGTTGTATCTTTCTTCTGCGTTCTGTTTCTTCAATAGCCCTTTTCATGGAGCCCGTTATCGTATCAGCATATAAGATTACAAGTCCATTCGCATTTCTTGCTGCCCTTCCAGCAGTTTGAATAAGAGATCGCTCAGACCTAAGAAAGCCCTCCTTGTCTGCATCAAGAACAGCCACCAAAGAGACCTCTGGCATGTCAAGCCCTTCTCTTAAAAGATTTATACCAATTAATACATCAAACTCTCCGCTTCTTAAGCCTTTTATGATCTTGCTTCTATCTACTGTTTTTATATCAGAATGAAGATATTCAACCTTTATTCCTGCTCCTTGATAGTATTCAGTAAGCTCTTCAGCCATTCTTTTTGTTAGGGTAGTTACAAGAACTCTTTCTCCTCTGGCAATAACCTTTTGTATTTCATTTAAAAGATCATCAACTTGATTTGTTGCAGGTCGTACTTCCATTCTGGGGTCCATAAGACCTGTTGGTCTTATAATTTGCTCTGCTACATTGTGTTTGGATACCTCTAACTCAAAGGGGCCAGGAGTTGCAGAAACAAAGACTACCTGTCCAACAGATTCAATAAATTCATCAAAACGCAAAGGTCTATTGTCAAGGGCAGAAGGAAGCCTAAAGCCAAATTCCACTAAGGTCTCTTTTCTTGATCTATCTCCTGCATACATGCCCCTTATTTGCGGCACTGTAATATGGCTTTCATCAATAAAGGTAATAAAGTCATCAGGGAAATAATCTAAAAGAGTTGGTGGAGGTTCTCCTGGGGCCCTTCCAGTAAGATGTCTTGCATAATTTTCTATTCCATGACAATAACCAAGCTCTTCCAGCATTTCTAAATCAAGGTTCGTTCTCTGTTCAAGTCTCTGGGCCTCTAATAGTTTTCCTTGTCGTTCAAGCTCTAAAAGTCTTTCTTTAAGCTCTGCGCGAATAGTCTTTATTGCTCGATCAAGTCTGCCCTTTGAAGTAACATAGTGGCTTGATGGATAAATTACTGCCTGCACTATCTCTTTCTGTCTTTTGCCTGTTAATGGATCAAAGAGGCTGAGCCTTTCTATTTCGTCTCCAAAGAGTTCAACCCTTACGCCAAGCTCCTCTTCATATGCAGGAAATATGTCAACTATATCTCCTCTGACTCTAAAAGTGCCTCTTTTAAAGTCAGAATCGGTTCGTTCATATAGCATGGTGACAAGATGGGCAAGGATGTCTTCCCTTGAGATCTCTAACCCCTGTTTTAAAAAAAGGTGCATTTGCTGGTATTCATCAGGAGAACCCAGACCATATATACAAGATACGCTTGCTACAATTATCACATCATCTCTTGTCAGAAGCGAATAGGTGGCACTGTGGCGAAGTCTATCTATAAAGTCATTTATTGAAGAATCCTTTTCTATGTAGGTATCTGTTTGGGGGATATATGCTTCTGGTTGGTAATAGTCATAGTAACTTACAAAATATTCTACGGCATTTTCTGGAAAAAAAGCCTTAAACTCAGAAAAAAGCTGGGCAGCTAAGGTTTTATTGGGTGCAATGACAAGGGTGGGCTTTTCTACTTTTTCAATGATGTTAGCCATGGTAAAGGTTTTACCTGAACCTGTTACACCTAAAAGAGTTTGATATTTTAAGCCATTTTTTATTCCATCGCTTAATTGATTTATGACCTTTGGTTGGTCTCCTTTTGGAGAGAACTTTGTATGTAACTTAAATATCTTGCCCATATAAATTAAAATCTCTTATCCCC
>CAYMRT010000069.1:0-11844 GCA_964392885.1 uncultured Desulfobacterales bacterium
AGGGATAGGATATTGGAGCCTGGCGATATGGCTTTTCCTAACAGACCTGTTTTTACCATTGCTCTCACAAATCCTCTTTGGGTAAGGGCATACATACCAGAAACAGACCTTGGAAAAATAGCTCCTGGTATGGCTGCAATTGTAAAAGTTGATAGCTATCCTGACAGAGAGTTTAAAGGCTGGATTGGTTATATTTCTCCCACAGCTGAGTTTACCCCTAGAAACGTGGAAACTCCAGATTTAAGAACCAAACTAGTATATCAAGTTAGAGTTTATGTATGTAACCATGACAATAAGTTGCGATTAGGGATGCCTGCTACTGTTATAATTCGTACAAACAAAAAGAGAAAGATTATTTCACCATCTTCAATTTGTAATGAACAAAAGTAATCTTGTGTCTTCTAACTCTCAACATAAAGGCATATCCAACTTTGACTATGTAATTATCGCTAAAAGTCTTACAAAGTTTTTTAAGGTTAATAATACCAAGATTTATGCCATTTCAGACTGTTCCTTTAAGGTAAAGCCAGGGATTATTACTGGTCTTATTGGACCTGATGGTTCAGGCAAAACAACGTTTATGCGGCTTTGTGCAGGCCTTTTAACACAAGATGAGGGAGAACTTAGGGTTTTAGGTTTTAATCCAAAGATAGATTTTTTAAGAATTCAGTCTGAAATAAGATATATGCCCCAGAAATTCGGCCTTTATGAAGATTTGACTGTTCAAGAGAATCTCGAACTATATAGTGATCTTTTAGGTATTTCAGAAGATGAAAGAAAGGAACGTTTTAAGCAGCTTCTTGCTATGACAGGCCTATCAAACTTTACTTCTCGGCTAGCAGGGAAGCTGTCAGGTGGGATGAAACAAAAGCTTGGTTTGGCGTGCACTTTGTTAAAACCTCCAAAGCTTCTCCTCCTAGATGAGCCAACAGTGGGAGTTGATCCAGTTTCAAGAAGGGAGCTTTGGCATATTGTTTATAAACAAGTTGAAGAATTAAAAATGAGCGTGCTCCTTAGTACCTCTTATCTTGATGAGGCAGAACGATGCCAAGAAGTAATACTTATGCATGAAGGCAAGATACTTGGGCAAGGGCAACCAAAAAATTTTAGTCTAAAATTAAAAGGACACACATTTATGTTAAGGCCAAAGGAGGAAAAGAAGCGAAGCTTGCAACAACGTCTTGCCAATGAAGACGAAGTTGTCGATTCTCTAATATTGGGGAATCGCATCCGTCTTGTAACTTGGGAAAGGCTTGATGAAAAAGATGTTAGAATAAAATTTGACCTCGACCCAGATATAGCAGTTGAAGTTTCAGAACCTAGATTTGAAGATGCGTTCATTTGGCTCTTAAAAAAGAGGCTAATTAGCCAGGGCAAGAGTGTTAGGTTCAAGATAATATCTCACAAGCAAGTGTCAGGGGCTAAAGATGAAGATGTTATTTCCGTAAAGAATTTAACCAAGTGTTTTGGTAACTTTTGTGCTGTTGATAATATCAGCTTTAGTGTGAAACGTGGAGAAGTTTTTGGACTTCTTGGGGCAAATGGAGCTGGCAAGACCACAACTTTTAGGATGCTTTGTGGTTTATTGCTTCCAACATCTGGAGAACTTAGAGTGGCCGGAATGGATTTGAGCAGTGTAAGGGCTGAGGCGAGGTCAAAAATAGGATATATGGCACAAAAGTTTTCACTTTATGCAGAACTTACTGTTGAACAAAATCTGAAATTTTTTTCAAGTGCTTATGGTCTTTATGGAAATAGGCAAAAAGAGAAGATTAACTGGGCGTTAGAGTCTTTTGAGCTTGATAAAAAAAAGGATGCTATTAGTGGTAGTCTTCCTCTTGGATATAAGCAGAGGCTTGCTCTTGCAGCGTCGCTTATGCATGAGCCAGATATCCTTTTTTTAGATGAGCCTACCTCTGGTGTTGATCCGTTAGCAAGACGACAGTTTTGGGCTCATATAAATACTCTTTCAAACGCAAATGTTACTATAATGGTTACAACACATTTTATGGAAGAGGCTGAATATTGTGACAGAATTGTAATTATGAAAAGTGGTAAGATTCTTGCCGAGGGAAGTCCAGAAGATTTAAAAACACGCTATCGTTCAAAAGGTTCTGTAAATCCTACCATGGAAGAGACGTTTTTAACCCTTGTAGAATCTCAAAATGAGCAAGAGAAGCTATGAAAAATCACCTGTCATTTACGCGATTAAGAGGCCTTATTAAAAAAGAGGCCATTCAGATAATTAGAGACCCTTCGAGTATTGGTATAGCGTTTTTCTTACCTGTAATACTTCTTATAATTTTTGGTTATGGCGTTTCTCTTGACGCAGAACATGTGCCAATAGGATTAGTGCTTGAAAAGCCAAGCCATGAAGCCAGCAGTTTTATATCAGGTTTTTATGAGTCTGATTTTTTTAAACCAAAAATCTTTCAAAATGTCTCAAGTGCCCAACATGCCTTAATGAATAGGGAAATAATTGGTTTTGTATGGATAAAGAGCGATTTTTCAAAAAATCTTATTTCTAAAGAAGATGCCCCTATTGGAGTTATTTTAAATGGAGTGGATGCAAATCAGGCAAAGCTTGTATCAGGTTATATAACAGGTGTTTGGTTAAAGTGGCTTTCAGCCTATTCTAAAAGTAGAGCCATAAATATAAAGATGCCAATTGAGATTAAACATCGTATCTGGTTTAACTCTGCTGTAAGAAGTAGAAACTTCTTAGTACCTGGTCTAATAGCAGTAATAATGACACTTATTGGAGGTATGTTAACTTCCCTTATTATTGCCAGAGAGTGGGAAAGAGGCACAATGGAGGCACTTCTCGTAACACCAGTTAGAACTAGAGAAATTATTCTTAGCAAGGTGATACCTTATTTTATTTTAGGTATGGGAGGGATGGCCCTTTCTGTATTTATTGCCATATATGTTTTTGATGTGCCTTTTAGAGGTTCTTTTATATGGCTTTTTATAGCCTCTTCTCTCTTTATGTTAACTGCCATTGCCTTGGGTCTTATAATTTCCATTACATCTGGTAGCCAGTTTGTAGCAGGCCAGATTGCTATTGTAATAACCTTTTTGCCTGCCTTTATGTTGTCTGGCTTCGTTTTTGATATAGATTCCATGCCTTTACCAATTCAGGGAGTTACTCATATTGTCGCTGCTAGATATTTTGTCAGCATTCTTCAAAGCCTTTTTCTAGTGGGGAATGTGTGGGAAATATTTATAAAAAATTGTTTATGGCTTTTTTTGATGGCAGTGGTGTTTTTTTTGATTATTAAGAAAAAATCTCACAAGAGGCTTATTTAGGAGAACGTTTTGTTAAGGCGAATTTTAGCACTTTGCGTTAAAGAGTTTATGGTAATTTTAAAAAATAGAAAGAGCAGATTAGTCCTTATAATTCCACCAGTTGCTCAGCTAATAGTTTTTGGTTATGCAGCAACCTTTGACTTAAAGGATGTAGCTGTTGCTATTTATAACGAAGATCAAGGAGAGTTATCTAGAGAGCTTATCTCTCATTTTAAAGGGTCTGATGTATTTAAAATTGTGTTAGCTTTAGAAAGCGAGGAAGAAATTTCTAAGGTGTTAACCCTTAAAAAGGCCTTGATGGTATTACATTTTCCACCAGATTTTTCTAGAAATATTCTTAAAGGGCAAAGCGCTCAGTTACAGTTACTTCTTGATGGCAGGAATTCAAACACTGCTTTAATTGCACTTAATTATGCTAATACCATTGTAGCAGATTTTAATAAAAATTTTTCTAATACATATAATAAAAGCGTTTTTCCTGCAGTTCTCAAGGTTCGCTCTTGGTTTAATAAACAGCTAGATTCACATTGGTTTATTATACCTGGCATTGTAGGTCTTCTTACAATTGTTGTAACACTTGAGGTTACAGCCCTTTCTATTGCCAAAGAAAAAGAGGCTGGCACTTTTGACCAGCTCCTTGTTACTCCATTTAGGCCAATAGAGATCTTAATAGGTAAATCTTTACCTGGTTTTATAATTGGACTTTTAGAAGGAAGCTTTATCATTTTTATGGCTTGTTTTTGGTTTGAGATTCCCTTGAGAGGCAGCATCTTAGTGCTTTATCTTGGTCTATTTACCTTTTTGCTCTCTGCTATAGGAATAGGACTTATGATTTCAACAATTGCCCTTACTCAACAGCAAGCCTTGATGGGGGCATTTATGTTTTTAGTACCTTCTGTTGTGCTTTCGGGTTTTGCTACCCCTATTTCAAATATGCCCGAAATTGTTCAGACCATGACTTTGTTAAATCCAATGAGATATATACTTATAATTATAAGATCTGTTTTCCTACAAGGGGCTGGAATTGATTTATTATGGACCCAGTATGTGCCAATGTTTATTATTGGAATTGCTTCTCTATTTATTGCAGGTCTGTTATTTAAAAGAAGAGTTTATTAGGTTTTGGTTAAAACTTAATGCTTACTTAATTGTTGCTTAAAAATTTTCAAGAAAGTTAAAGTTTCTTTTGGTATTATTTGAAAGTGAGTGTTTCAGCTAAACGTTCTGCTGCAAAAATTAGAGATTCTATATCTAAAAAATCGAGGGCCCTTTCATCAAAAAGTACCTTTACCTTAGCAGGAAAGCCGTCTTCTTTATCTTCATCCCAAAAGTGGATTTGTATCGGGACCTTTGGGAGGATATTGATCTTGATGCAAGCATCTGCATGACATGATTCAATCTTTTCTCCCCCTATTGCCTCACATTTTTTAATTAGCAGTTCAGATTTTCCTGAAAAAGCTGTTGCAAGTTTATCTTCTGTATAGCGTTTTAAAGTTACTACTTTTGATATAGAGTTTGGAAAGGATTCTAAGCCAACATAATTTCCGCTAAGTGTCCCCTTTCCACCAAAGAACAAATAGTTATATAAAAGAATTTGGTCTCTTGTCTCAAGCTCTTTTCCATTCTTAAAATAGACAGTTTCAGAACTAATAAAAACTTCATTACCAAGATAGTTTAAACTAAGTGCCTCCCCCTTTTTAGTTTTAACTACGGTTCCGCCAAGACCTTCTGCTCTTTCCTGTAAGTCTATGTTTTTAACTTTAGATTTTAACTCTTTTGCAAGTGCAGTTTCTGGATCGTCCTTTAGGACATATTGTGTGTTGTTAACCTCTTGGGATTTCGCAATATATGGACATGAACTTTTTAAAGCTCCCCCTGTATGTACTGCTGCGGCAAAGGCCATACATGTTGGGTAACCACATTTGCCACAATTATTTTTTTTTGTTTGCTTTAAGATGTCAAAAATTGTTTCCATATAAATAAACAGCCCTTGATTTATTTAAAGTTTTTGTTCTGCTGTAATAAAGTAAAAGAGGTTTTTGTAAAGTTTATTATTTTTAATCAAGCATTCTAAATTGTAGTAAAGGTAGTGGCAAGATAAGGTTTTAATATATAGCTCTTTTTAAAACCTGTACTCAGAGGTTTATTCTTGCTATTTGTTGTAATGGCTTTGCCTGATTTGGATCGCTGTAGTACCATACTTCACTTTTTAAACCTGTTCTTGAAAAAATCCAGTTAAACTTTTGAAAAAAGTTTGCAAAGCGGCATATTCTAGAGAAATTTTGAGAGATTTTTTCTAACATTTGGCTTTTCAAGTGTAAGTCGAAGCTGTCTTCAATTTTCCCAGAAATTCTCTTGTCAAATTTTTCTTGTTTGTTTTTTTAAATTAGTATAAATTTGTGTGGTATTATTTTGACGTGAATACTTTCAGTATAAATTGTTGGGAGGTTTTATGAGAGATTGCTATGGTTTCAAGATGATCTTAGGAGGTTTTTTGGCTGTGTTTTGGTGTTTTGTGGCTTCTGCCTATGGTGCTGGTGGACCGAAAGTCAGTCCACCTCCAAAGGCAAAAACAATAAAAGAGTTAGCAGAACGTTATAATTCTGAAGCGTGTGCAGAATGTCATGAGGAAATCTATGAGCAATGGGAAAATTCTCTTCATGCACGCTCCATCTTGGGAACGCCAAGGACTGCTCCTACAATACTTACTGCAATAGATAAGGGATTAAAAAGGTTTCCTTTTTCAGGGGTAAAGACAGATAAAGACATAACAGTTGAGAAATTGATGTTTTGTGCAAAATGCCATTTGCCTCAGCTTGATGAGGCAACAGATGATGTTGCAAGAGAGATTGTAGCAACTATAAGGGCGTGGCAAAAGGCAAATAAACTAGGAAATGAAGATCTGGCTGATGAGCTAGAAGAAAAGATAGAAAGCCTTAATATCGGCTGCATGGTATGTCATAACAAAAAGGCATTAATTCATAAATGGGCAGATGGTTACCCTCAGCCAGATACAGTTTATGGTTCTCAGGATGGTGAGCATGACCATCCTAATTTTAATAAAATGGCAAAGGCTCCAGCCTTGGGAGAATCTATTTTTTGTGGTCAATGCCACGGACAGGGCCCAAATTTTGAACTAGATCATCCTTCACAGTGTGCGACTTTGTATGGGAGTTATTTGTTTGCTTATATTCCAGATGGAGGAATGGAGTCTTGCCAAGAATGTCATATGAGAAAATCTGGTCTTGGGCATGATATGCAAGCCTATAGAAGTGAAAAGATGCGAAAGATGGCCCTTGATATTGATGTTGAATCAATGGCCTATTATTGGAGAAAAAATAAAGAGGATGGGGTAATACCAATGGCAATAGTTAAAATTGCCTTTTTTAACAAGGCAGGGCATGTAATTCCTGATGGCTGACCTACTCCAAATAGACTGGTCCTGGATGTGACCGGAAAAATAAAAGATAAGGACGGAAAAGAACAAGTTGTTTTTAATCAAAAGAAAATCTATATGCCTCATCCTGGGAGAATGGGCAGAAGCAGAGAAATGGGGCGTGGTCCTTATGAAAAAAGTGGTCTTTTAAGGGAAACTAGCCTGCCCCCTCTAAGAAGGGTTGAAGAGACATTTGAAATCCCGTTTCCTTATAAGGATTCTACAAAGATGGGAAAGCCGTGGCGTGATCTCGTAACAAATGCAATGGATGTTGAGATAAAACTATGGTACGTGCCTTTTGGAGAATTTGATGGAAATGAAGTTTTATTCTTTGAAGATAAGCGTACTATCCAATTAAAAGGTGATTGGATCTGGCGTAACTAAAGAAATGATCAGAAACAGAATATAAAAGGCCTGCTGGTTTCTATGCTAAGCAGGCTTTTTATTTTTAATCAAATAAATTTTTTCAATTTTAAGAAAGCGCAATTAAAAATACTCCTAGTACCATAAAAGATGCCCCTAAAAAGCGTGGCCTCATTTCCTTTTCTTTAAAAATAAGGCAGCCAATTGCAACTCCAAAAAGTACGCTTAACCTTTTTACTGCAATCATATAGGCAACAGGTGCAAGACTTATGGCCCACATGTGAGTTAATACCATCAAAGTTTGACTGATACCTGTTAAAATTACGCCTTTAGGAGCCTCTCTTAAGGCGTCTAATGGGGTAACTTTAAAAAATACAGCTATTGTTGCCATTGAAAATAGTCCGTGTATAACAAAATAAAAGCAGGCAAAGAATATGGGGTTTGAATAGGCAATTGCAAGTTTGCCTAAAACTGATGTGATGGAATAAATAAAGGCCACTGCCAGCATAAGAAATGAACCTCTATTTTTGAATATGGCTTTTATTGGTGAAAAGAGCCCCTTGGCAATACTATTTAAATGTAAAAAGTAGCTTCCTATGACAATAAACATAATTCCAATAATGCCCCAAAAAGTAAGGTGTTCGCCAAGAATAAGCCAACCTGTCAGGATTATGAAGGCAGGGGTAAAGGCCAGAAAAGGAATGCTTACTGATAAATCGCTTGTACGAATTGCTTCCATATAAAGGACAAGAGCTGTTGTTTCAAGGGGTAAAAGAACTGTCAAACATTTCCAAAAACCTAATGGAAGGTATGGCCAATTTAAAAATAGGAGAATAGGCAGCAAGAAAAATACAGGGGCTATTACTCTAGCCATAGCCATTTTTATCGTGCCCAGTGGACGAAGGTAAGCCTTTGTAAAAGCATCACTTGCTGCAGTAAAAATGGCTGTAGAAAGTGCAATTGGAAACCAAGGCATGATTTTAATTTCAATAGAAAGCAAGATTTTTTATTATGTAACTTCGCTTGGTTATTGGAGTTTTTCAAGGTGTTTTAACAAAAATATTTAGTTTTAGTTAGTAGGTTAAATAAAGTAATAATTTTTATGTTGAGGTTTTCGTGAGCTTGATCATTAAATAAAAAGGCCAACTTAAGTGAAGTTATTAACAATTGTGAAAAAACTATTGACGTAAAGGCCATTAATGGCTATATGAATATCGTCAATGGATATCTGAAAGGCATACCAACCTAGGCGGAGAGATTAATTCCACAAAATTCAATTAGTGGATTTATCAATAACCTTTCAATATTTTCAAGGTGAAAAGGATAAGTAACGAAAAGTTCTTCAAAAAACTAAAACTAGGATAATTTAAATAGCAATTAGTCCATAAAATCTTGAGTTCCCCTTTTAAGGAAGATATTTTTAATTTAGAGGTGTTAAATTCATGGCTAGGCGAATAAAGGCTACAACTACTAAAGACGAAGCTGAAGATAAAAAGATCTCTGCTGAAAATAAAGAGGCTGAACAGGAGAAGGAAAAGCCTTCTGATGAAGGTACAACTGTTTCTCCTGGAGAAACTCTCACACTGCATTTAGATGATCTTAAAAAGAAAAATGTTAGTGACTTGTATAAAATTGCCAATGATTTTGGTATAGATGTTTCTCATAGTAGAAAAAAGCAAGACATAATCTTTAATATATTAAAGGCACTGGCAGCAAAAAATGGTACCGTCTATGGAAATGGCGTTCTAGAAATACTTCAAGATGGTTTTGGATTTTTGAGAAGCCCAGATTATAATTATTTGCCAGGCCCAGATGATATCTATGTTTCCCCATCGCAAATTAGAAGGTTTAACCTTACTACAGGCGATACCATTTCTGGTCAGATCAGGCCTCCCAAAGAAGGTGAAAGATACTTTGCATTACTTAAAGTAGAAAGGCTTAACTTTGATCCTCCTGAAATGGCCTTTGAAAGGGTGCATTTTGATAACTTAACCCCTCTTTACCCTCAGGAACAGCTAAAGCTTGAAACAACGCCAGACAATCTTGGTGGTAGAATTATGGATCTTATGACCCCCATTGGTAAGGGGCAAAGAGGGCTTATTGTTGCTCCGCCTCGTACAGGAAAGACAATGCTTCTTCAAAGCATTGCCAATTCTATATCTTTTAATCATCCAGAGGTTTATCTTATTGTATTGCTTATTGATGAAAGACCAGAAGAAGTTACCGATATGCAGCGCTCAGTAAAAGCAGAGGTGATAAGTTCTACCTTTGACGAACCTGCTCAACGTCATGTGCAAGTTTCTGAAATGGTCATTGAAAAGGCAAAAAGACTGGTTGAGCATAAAAAAGATGTGGTGATTTTGCTTGATAGTATCACAAGGCTGGCAAGGGCTTACAATACTGTAGTACCTCCTAGCGGAAAGATACTTTCTGGTGGTGTAGATTCAAATGCGCTTCATAGGCCCAAGAGATTCTTTGGTGCTGCTAGAAATATTGAAGAGGGAGGAAGCCTTACTATTATTGCTACAGCACTTATAGACACAGGAAGTAGGATGGATGAGGTTATTTTTGAAGAGTTTAAAGGCACTGGAAATATGGAAATTCACCTTGATAGAAAGCTTACTGAAAAAAGGATATTTCCATCTGTGGATATCAATAAGTCTGGGACTAGAAAAGAAGAGCTCCTTCTTCCTCCAGAAGTTCTCAGCAGAGTATGGATTTTAAGAAAACTCCTTTCTCCATTAAATCCTATTGATAGCATGGAGTTCTTATTAGATAAAATGAGGGATACTGAAAATAATGCCGAATTCTTAGCATCAATGAATAAGTAACTTTTTCTGTAATAAAAGAAAATAAGCCCTTGACGATTATGCCCTTTTTCTTTTAAAAGAAGGCCGTCCGATTAGGATGTATTAACAAAGTCTTAAAGGAGTGAAGAATCATGAAAGAAGGAATTCATCCTGAATATCATCAGGCAACAGTAAAATGTGCATGTGGAAATGAATTTCAAGTTGGCTCTACTCTTAAGGAGATAAAAGTGGAGATTTGTTCAAATTGCCATCCATTTTTTACAGGTAAGCAGAAACTGGTTGATACTGCCGGAAGAGTAGAAAAATTTATGCGTAAGTATGGTCAGCAGGGAGAAAAACAAGAGAGCTAATTTCTTACTTAAATGTTTGCCAAACTAGATGATATTAAAGAGAGATTTAAAGAGCTTGAAAAACAGCTCAGTGATCCTGATGTAATTAAGGATCGGGAAAATTTTAAAAAGCTTGCCAAAGAACATGCAGAACTTGGCGAGATAGTAAAGGTTTATGATCAATATCAAAAGATTCAGCAAGAGATTGAAGAAAATAGGCAACTCCTTTCTGATTCAGACCCTGAAATAAGGCAGCTTGCCAAAGATGAATTAGACTCTTTAGAGAAGGAGTCAAAAAGGCTTTCAGAGCAGTTAAAGCTCCTTCTTTTGCCAAAAGATCCAAATGACGAGAAAAATATTCTCCTTGAGATTAGAGCTGGCACTGGAGGAGAAGAGGCTGCTCTTTTTGCTGCAGATCTTTTTAGGATGTACAGCCGTTATGCTGAAAAACAAGGTTGGAAGGTTGAAATACTTTCCTCACATGAGACAGGCATTGGTGGTTTTAAAGAAATAATAGCCCTTATCTCAGGAGATAAAGTTTACAGCAAACTTAAATATGAGAGTGGTACTCACAGGGTTCAGCGGGTACCTGAGACAGAGACTCAAGGGCGTATCCATACATCTGCCGTTACGGTTGCTGTTCTGCCAGAGGCTGATGAGGTTGATGTTGAGATAAATCCTGCTGATCTTAGAATTGATGTTTATAGAGCCTCTGGTGCCGGTGGACAGCATGTAAACAAGACAGAGTCTGCAGTAAGAATCACACATATTCCAACAGGTCTTGTAGTGCAGTGTCAAGATGAAAGGAGCCAACACAAAAACAAGGCCAAGGCTATGAAGGTGCTTGCTGCAAGGCTTTATGAGCTGAAACAGAAGGAACAACAAAAACAGCTCTCTGAAGAAAGGCGTTCTCAGGTTGGAACAGGTGATAGAAGCGAACGAATTAGAACATACAACTTCCCGCAGGGCAGGGTAACAGATCACAGAATAGGGTTAACCCTTTATAAGCTTGAAGATATAATGCAGGGCGACATTGATGAAATAATAGATGCCCTTGGTACCTATTATCAAGCAAAAGCCCTAGCTGAAAGTTCAAGTTCTTAAAACATTTGGGTAGAAAAAGTTTAGCTAGCCTCCTTAAAGAAACAAGAGCTCTTTTTGAGGAATGCTCAATTCCTTCAGCAGAACTTGATGCGCAGGTTTTGCTTGCAGCAGCAATAAATAAGAATCGAGCATATCTTTTTACACATCCTGATTATAAGCTAACCCAAGATGAGTTAAAGGTGTTTTATTCCTATGTAAAAAGGCGTATAAAAAAGGAACCTGTGGCATATATACTTGGATATAAAGAGTTTTGGTCACATAAATTTATATGCACACCTGCTACATTAATACCAAGGCCAGAAACCGAGACAATAATCGAGTTGAGTATTAAAAAGTTTCCTTCTTACCCTCCAAGTACCATCCTTGATCTTGGTACTGGTACTGGAGCTATTGGCATAACACTAGCGTCTATTTGGCAAAAGACCTTTGTAGTACTCACTGATATATCTATGGAGGCACTTTTTATAGCTAAAAAAAATGCCAAAAGGATTCT
>CAYMRT010000070.1:0-2429 GCA_964392885.1 uncultured Desulfobacterales bacterium
TACTATGGCTGCTAAGGCCCTTTCAGCCAATGCTCCATGTCCAATATCTCTTCTGGCAGGCCCTCTTAAAGGACGAACTTCTCCTACACTGAAAGGTGTAAAATTATAATGCAGTATAAAGTGTTTAAACTCTTGACCAGAAGGTGACTCGATCCGTTGCTCATCTTCTGAAGAGCCAAGTGTTGTCACAGCAAGAACTTGAGTCTCTCCTCTTGTAAAAATGGCTGAACCATGAGTACGGGGAAGAACCCCAACTTCACACCAAATGGGGCGTATTTCATCAAATTTTCTTCCATCGATTCGCTTACCATGTTCAAGGACCATGGAGCGCATAATCTCTTTCTCAAGATCTTTTAAAATGGCACTAATTTCAATTTCAGAATCAGGAAAAGAAACAGAAAGCTCCTCAACTACCCGCTCTTTAAGAAGCTTTTTGGCATGATTTCTTTCAACCTTTGTTGGTATTGAAAGGGCAGTTTCAAGCTCTTTTTGAGCAATTTCTCTAACACGCCTTTCTAACTCCTCATTCCTCTCAGGCACAGAGATTACAAATTTGTCTTTCCCTGCCTTTTCTCTTAGCTCTTCCTGCATTGAAATTAATGGCTGAATAGCCTCTTGTGCAAACAGTATAGCTTCTAATATAACTTCCTCAGGAACCACAGAAGCACAACCTTCAACCATAACTATGGCATCCTTTGAACCTGCCACTATCAAATTAATATCTGACTCTTGCAACTGCACCTTTGTAGGATTAACGACAAACTTACCATCTATATGCCCAACTCTTATACCTGCTATTGGCCCATTAAAAGGAATATCAGATACCATAAGGGCAGCTGATGCGGCAGTTATTGCAATCACATCTGCATCTATATCAGGATCAACAGAAAGAGCAGATACTATGATTTGGGTATCGTAGTTATACCCTTCAGGAAAAAGCGGCCTTATTGGCCTATCAATAAACCTAGAAGTTAATATCTCTTTTTCACTAGGACGGCCAACTTCACGCCTAAAATAATTTCCCGGAATCCTACCTGAACTATAGTACATCTCCTGATAATCCACCATAAGAGGCAGAAAATCTGCCCCTTCTCTAGGTTTACCAGAGCTAACAGCAGTGGCTAAAACGACTGTATCACCCTGGCTCGCAATAACTGCCCCATTTGCCTGCTTAGCAAGCCTGCCTGTTTCAATTGTATAAGGCAGGCCATTTAGTACTATCTCTACCTTTGCCATTTATTTCTCTTACCTATTCCTTTCTATTTATCTTCTTAATCCAAGCTGTTCGATAATCTTTCTATAACGAGCAAGATCCTTTCTTTTCAAATAATCAAGAAGCCTACGTCTTTGCCCAACAAGCTTAAGTAAGCCTCGCCTTGAAGAATGGTCCTTCTTATGTACCTTAAAGTGTTCAGTTAAATCCTGAATCCTAGTGGTAAGAAGCGCGATTTGGACCTCGGGAGAGCCTGTATCTCCCTCATGTGTCTTAAATTTGTCTATGATCTCCTTTTTTCGAATTGGATCTAATGCCACAACTATATTCCTCCTTACTTATTTAAAAGATTTCTTTTTTGTCAATTCGGATTCCATACCCGTAAAATCTCTAAATAGCCATTATAGTTATCAAAATCTGGCCACTTTGATATACAAACAAGATGACTCTTTTCTTCCCTATCCCTAAACATTATCCTTAAATACCGAGAGGTAATTGCCCTATATTCAGGAAGCTGCTCTTTCATATAATCTAATATCTTTGAAAGAGGCATCCTTCTTCCCTGTTGAATTGAAATGGCATCTTTATTATTAACTACTATTTCAGGAATGTGCGAAAGAACAAGTTCAACTGGTATTATTCTCTTTTTAATTTCCTGTATATCTGTTTCCATAAGACTGTCAAAAGTTATAGCCTCATCAATAGACAAAAGCCCACTTCTTAATCTTCTAAGAGATGAGAGAACACCTCCACAACCTATCTTTATACCGAATTCATGAGCAATTGTTCTTACATATGTTCCTTTAGAGCAATGGATTCTAAAAAAAACTGTTGGTGGATTGTATTTCAAAATTTTAAAGTCAAAAATCTCTATCTTCTTGGGTTCCTTTTTTATCTTAATTCCTTTTCTGGCCAGTTTATATAAAGGAACCCCTTTATACTTTGCTGCTGAGAAGGCAGGAGGTGACTGTTCCTGTTCTCCAATAAATTCGCTTGCTATTTCATCAAGCATTTCTCTGGTAAGAAAAGGCACCTTTTTCTTTTGAAGAATCTCGCCTTCCATATCATAAGTGTCAGTTTCAATGCCAAGCGTTATGGTGCCTTCATATAGTTTGTCGGCATCTGTAAGAAAGCGTGCAATTTTTGTTGCCTTGCCAAGACAAACAGCCAAAAGACCTGTTGCCATAGGATCTAAGGTGCCAGTATGACCAACCTT
>CAYMRT010000071.1:0-1857 GCA_964392885.1 uncultured Desulfobacterales bacterium
ATTTTGTATATTATTAAATTATTATTCCATTATTAGGAAAACCGATAAAACAGTAAGTAAATCACAAGAATAATATAACAGTATGTTTAGGAGGGGCAAAGAATTAAAGTATTGCTGAATGATTCGGGTCAACAAAGAGTAAGTGTAAAAGTGGAGGTAGCACTGTCGTTTAGAAAAATTATAAGGGATGTAATTAAAATATAAGACCTTCTGATTTCTCACCAAAGACTTCAGCACTAAATATTAATATTTGCGTATTTGGATCTCGCCAGCAACCAGGCATCATGCCAGCCTTTATACAGGTTTGATCCAGAAAGGTGTATTTATCCCATCCATACTCAGTTGCCACCTGCGGAAGAAGCACTCCTCTATAAGGACCATTTATTATGTATATCCCGTGTTTCCCAACCTCAATTTCATCAACGTTTCTAATTGGCGTAAGAGGTGTAAGGGCAGATATCTCTATATCAATGTCATTTAGTTCATGTATTTCAAGAGGCATGAATCTAGGATCATGAAATGCAGCTTGCAGTGCCATATCTGCAACTGTCTCATACAAAGGTTTTTCTGAGGCAAAATTTCCTATACACCCTCTCAACTGTCCATGTTTATGAAGGGTTACAAAAGCGCCTCTTTTTTCCAGAAGATTAGGACTGGTAATATTTGGAAGCTCAAGAGCTACGCCTTTAAGCTCTGACTCAATCGAGGCTCTAGCAATTTTTAATAAAGTAATTTTTTCTTCTCTTGTTAAAGCCATGTTCCCTCCTTTAAAGACGCCAGTATCTAATATTTTTCTCCTTGAAATCATCACTGGAAAAAATGCTTTTAACATCAATTACAACAGCCTTATCAGGTGTAAGCATCTTCTTAATAGCACTTGCTCCATTTTTAATATAATCATCATGTGCGACAGCTAAAATAGCAGCATCGCAATTTGTAGGAGGGGTTTTCAAAAGACGGATGCCATAAACTCTTTTAGCCTCTTCTTCATTGGCAATCGGATCATGAACCATTGGCTCAATACCATACTCTCTAAGCTCCTTAATTATATCAACAACCTTGGTATTTCTTATATCTGGACAATTTTCTTTAAATGTAAGCCCTAATATAACAACTCTTGCCCCCTGCACTCTAAGACCAGAGTGGATTATTTCTTTCACAGTTCTTTGTGCAATATAGATCCCCATGAAATCATTTATTCTTCTACCTGCAAGGATTACTTCTGGCCTATAACCAGTCCGTTGGGCACAATAAGTGAGATAGTAAGGATCAACTCCAATACAGTGACCACCTACAAGTCCTGGTTTAAAAGGCAAAAAGTTCCATTTAGTACATGCAGCATCGAGGACTGCCTTTGTATCAATCCCCAAGCGATTAAAAATTATGGCAAGCTCGTTCATAAGGGCTATATTTAGATCTCTCTGGGTATTTTCAATAACTTTTGCAGCCTCTGCCACCTTTATGTTTTCTGCTTTATAAACACCTGCTTCAACTACGAGTTCATAAGTAGAAGCCACTTTTTCTAGCGTTTCCTTATCTTGAGCAGCAACGACTTTTACTATTTTTGAAAGGGTGTGCTCTTTATCTCCAGGATTTATTCTTTCTGGGGAATAACCAACTTTAAAATCTTGGCCATTTTTAAGCCCTGATACCTCTTCCAATATTGGAACGCATATCTCTTCTGTAACTCCAGGATAAACGGTTGATTCATATACAACAATAGTGCCGGGGGTTAAATTCTCACCTACAATTTTAGAAGCAGATTCAATATGTCTTAAATCTGGTAAGTGACTATTTGTAATTGGAGTTGGAACAGCTACTATTATCTTTTCAGATTTTTTGAGTTCATTTGGATCT
>CAYMRT010000072.1:0-2258 GCA_964392885.1 uncultured Desulfobacterales bacterium
AGGCCCTCTTGATGCGGTAAAAGGTGTCCCGACTGTAGCCCATAACGCGGCAAGCCCGAGAAACGTTCTTCAGGTAAGCAGCAAGCTCTAGTAACCCCAATTTGTTTTTGATAAGCTTTTCTTGAGTGGTCATGGCTACTCTTCCTGTTAGGGATTTTGGGTGGATTTCTTGGGAGGTTAGCCTGGACCACTCCTTTTTGAAAGGCCCGCCTGTCAGATTAAGTCTGAGCTAATGCAGATAATAAACCACAACTTTAAAAAACTCTGTCAAGACCTTTGCAAAATTTCGTAAAAATTCTCATTTTTTATACTAACGTGGCTAAAACTTCTTCAAGGAATTTACTCAAAAAATATCATTAGAAAAATAAATTTTACAAGTAATCTTGCAAAGGCCTCACAAATAAAACGGAATGCACATCATTATTTGTCACTTGTCAATAGCTATATACCACGCATATAACTTTTTAATTCCTTCTTCCAGAGAAACTTTATGCCTCCATCCCAAAGAGTGGAGTCTTGAGACATCAGTTACTTTTCTAGGCGTGCCATCAGGCTTAGTAGTATCGAAATATATTTTCCCTTTAAATCCTACTATATCTTTTATAAGACAGGCCAAATCCTTTATAGATATCTCTTTACCTGTTCCGATATTTATATGCGTATTTTTGATTTTTTGACCTTTCTTTACATACTCTATAAGAGGCGTATCTTTGGCAAGATCAAGATACGGATGCATGAGTTTCACAATATCTCTGAAATCGATCTTTTCCATTAAGAAAATACAGGCGTCTGCCATATCTTCGGACCACAGGAACTCCCTTTTAGGCTTTCCTGTACCCCAGACCTCCACCTGAGCAACTGGTGATGCGTGACGAGTGACAAGTTTTACTCCGTATTTTTCAAGAACTCTTAAAATAGCTTTTTTAGGAGCAGAACCGTCAATATTTTCTATTGGCCGCTTATCCAAATCTATCCTTATGGCCTCCCAATCGCCTTTCTCCAGCATCTTAGCTAAATGCATTTTCCTCAAAAGTGCAGGGAGCACATGGGATTTTTCCAGATCAAAATTATCGTTGTAACCGTAAAGATTCGTAGGCATAACGGAAATAAAATTTGTTCCATACTGCAAATTATAGCTTTCACACATCTTCATGCCTGCTATTTTGGCTATAGCGTAGGGCTCGTTGGTATATTCCAGTTCTCCTGTCAAAAGATATTCTTCCTTCATAGGTTGGAGACAATCTCTCGGATATATACACGTACTACCTAAAAAAAGGAGTTTTTTTACACCCTTGAGGTAACTTTGATGTATTACATTATTTTGAATCTGAAGATTTTGATAGATAAAATCCGCTCGGTAGACATTATTAGCCCATATTCCCCCAACTTTTGCCGCGGCTAAAAATACATAATCTGGTTTCTCCTTCTCAAAAAAATTTCCCACTTCTGCCTGATTCGTTAGATCAATCTGTAGAAATCTTAGACATCCTTTTTCAATATCTTCCTCATAACCACTGTATAACGGCTCCGGATTCCGCGAAAAGTAAGAACCGATTATATTTCTATAACCCTTTTCAAAGAGCTTTCTTACTATAGCACTTCCAACAAGCCCGCTTGCCCCGGCTACAAAAATTTTGCTATTTTTATCCATCATTCACTCCCCACTACACCCTCTCACCTTATATCCCCCGTTTTTGAGATATAGCTCCCTTTTGGCCAGCTCAAGGTCAGCCTTCATCATATCTTTTATGAGATCCTCAAAGGTGTGTTTCGGCCTCCAGCCGAGTTTTTCCCTGGCCTTTGAGGCATCGCCTATGAGGATATCCACCTCCGTGGGCCTAAAATACCGAGGATCAACTTCTATCACCACATCCCCTTCCTTAACTCCACAACTCCCTTCTACAACCTCTACCCCCTCTACAACCTTCTTCACTACCCCTTTTTCCTCCACCCCTTCTCCCTGCCAATCAATCTCTATACCCACAAGTTTGAAGGCCTTTTCCGCAAATTCCCTTACGGAATGGGTTTCCCCGGTGGCCAGGACATAGTCATCCGGTTCTGGCTGCTGGAGCATAAGCCACATGCCTTCTACATAGTCCTTGGCATGTCCCCAGTCTCTCTTGGCGTTAAGGTTCCCAAGGTAAAGTTTTTTCTGCAAACCAAGCCTTATCCTTGCCGCTGCCCGTGTTATCTTCCTGGTAACAAAAGTTTCCCCTCTAATGGGGGATTCGTGATTGAAGAGGATGCCGTTGCAGGCA
>CAYMRT010000073.1:0-7046 GCA_964392885.1 uncultured Desulfobacterales bacterium
CGAAAATACAGGAAATGCAATAATAGTTGATCCTGCTGGCAGTGAAAAAATGTTGGCTAACAGGATCCATGAACTTGGTCTTAAACTTCAAGCGATTGTAAACACCCATGGTCATCCTGATCATACCTGTGGAAACAAAAAGATGAAAGAACTTACTGGTGCACCTGTTTTGATGCACAAGGCAGATGATGAACTTTTTAGACGCCCTGATATTGTAAGCATGTTTTTAGCTTGGGGCTTTGAAGCTGCACCTCCTGCCGATGATTACTTAGCTGATGGTCAGGTATTAACAGTTGGAAATCTTGATTTTAAAATAATCCACACACCAGGACATTCTCCAGGTTCCGTATGCATACATGGGCAGGGCTATCTTATTACAGGAGATACACTATTTATTGATGCTATTGGAAGAACAGATCTTCCTGGTGGTAATTATGAAACTTTAATGAATTCATTAAAACACAAAATCATTCCATTACCAGATTCAACAATCGTTCTTCCTGGCCATGATTATGGCCCTCGCCCTAAAGATACACTCAAGAACCAAAAAAGGACCAATCCCTATCTATCACAGCTTTTATAAGTGTCTTCGAACCTAAAATTATCAAAAATACAATGTCAAAAGGGCCTTCCCATATGTGAAAAATGGGATGAAATCAAAAAGGCCATATTGAAAAATCAGGTTTTAATTGTTACCGGCGAGACAGGATCTGGGAAAACCACTCAACTGCCAAAGCTTTGTCTTAGCATAGGACTGGCACGCAAGGGAATTATTGGCTGTTGTCAGCCTAGAAGGATAGCTGCAGTCTCTGTTGCAAATAGGGTTTCAAAAGAGCTTTCGCATATTGCTCAAGTTGTTGGCTATAAAATAAGATTTCAATTTAAGCTTCCAGCAAATTGCAAAATAAAATTTATGACTGATGGAATACTTCTGTCAGAATTACAGTCAGACCCTCATCTTTCTGCCTATAGCACAATCATCCTTGATGAAGCCCACGAACGTAGCATAAATATTGATTTAATTGCAGGGATGTTAAAGCTTCTTTTAAAAAAAAGGAAAGACTTAAAGGTTATTATCACCTCTGCGACCATGGAGGTAGAAAGATTTAAAGAATTTTTCTCTGCACCTGTTATTAAGATCAAAGGAAGAACCTTCCCTGTAAAAATTATCTATGAAAGGGACGACTGGTATAACAATCTTAAAGACACAGATATTTCGCAAAAGGTTTCAAGGGCTGTTGAGCTAATAAGAGATATTGACAAGAGAGGAGACATACTTGTCTTCCTTCCAACTGAAAAGGATATTTTAAATGCGAAAAAGGCCTTAACTCTTAATGTAAACTGTGAGGATGCATTAATACTTCCACTCTTTGCCAGGCTTTCATCTAAAGAACAATCAAAAATATTCAGGCCTTCAACCAAACAAAAGATTATTCTCGCAACAAATATTGCAGAGACGTCAATTACAGTGCCAGGCATTAGATATGTTGTTGATTCTGGACTTGCTAGAATAAGTGAATATAACCCGAATATACACATTAAGGCACTTCCAGTAAAAAAGATTCCAAAGGCAAATGCCCAACAAAGGGCTGGACGGGCCGGAAGAGTTGAAAAGGGAATATGCATTAGGCTTTATTCGAAAGAAGATTTTGAAGAAAGAGAAGATTTTCTTGAGCCTGAAATTAAAAGAAGTAGCCTTTCAGAGGTAATTCTAAAACTTCTCTATCTTGGCCAACAGCCTGTTGAAGACTTCCCCTTTATTGATCCTCCTAAAAAAAATGCCATAAAAGAAGGCCTTCATACCCTTTTTGAACTTGGTGCAATAGATAAAAAAGGTAATTTAACTATTCTTGGCAAAAAAATGGCCCAAATGCCCCTTGACCCAAGGCTTTCTAGAATAATATTTCAAGCTCAAAAAGAAGGTTGTCTGCCCCATGTGCTTGTGGTTGTTTCAGCATTGTCTATTCAAGATATCTTTCAAAGCCAGACTGAAGACAGCTATCTAGATAAGTCACTGTTTGATGACTCGTCTGATTTTATTACTTTAATAAAAATCTGGAATAGACTTGCCGAACTCAAGGAAAAAGGTATCAGTAAAAATCAAGTCAGAGAATTTTGCCATAAATCAGGCCTTAGTTTTCAAAAAATCAATCAATGGAAAGATGTCTTAAATCAGCTACTCAAAATATGTTTTGATTTGAAATTAATTAAAAATAAGGAAGTTATAAAACAAATTGAAACCAAAAAGTTAATAATCGATGAATCTACTCGCATTTTCATTCATCGAAGCCTACTTTGTGGATTCTTGGGACATATTGCCAACAAAAAAGAGCGCATGCCTTCATACTTAGGAACTAAAGGCAAAGAGGTTTTTATTCATCCTAGTTCATGTCTTTTTAAAAAAGGAATAAGCTGGATAGTCTCTGCAGAGCAAATAAAGACATCAAAACTTTTTGCAAGGGTTGTTGCTCCAATTAATCCAGAGTGGATAGAAGAATTTGCCCCTTATTTATTAAAATTTAGCTACTTTGATCCTCATTGGGATAAAGAAAGAGGAGAGGCAATAGTTTATGAGTCTGTAAATTTTTATGGATTGCGAATTATATCCAGAAGAAAAAAGTCGTTAAAAATAATAGACAAAAAAGAGGCAAGGCGACTTCTTATCAAAGAAGGGCTTTCAAAATGCGAGCTTAATACCCCCTACCCTTTTAATGAGCACAACAAAAAGATACTTGAGGAAATAGAATCATTAGTAAAAAAACACAGGTATAACATCCCACTAATTGATGAAACACTTGTTGAAGAATTTTTTGAAAATGCCTTATCTGAGCTGGAAGAAGAGACAAGTATTAAAATTGTCGATGAAAAAACCCTCAATCTAGCCATAAGAAAAAGTAAGAATAAAGATAAGAGTCTTTTTCTTGAAAAAGAACTTTTGCTTGAAAAGGGAATAATTAGCACATCTGACACTTTATATCCAGGACATATTGAGATAGATGGCCAAAGTCTTCCTCTTGTATATCACTTTAGCCCTGGTTCTAAAGAAGACGGAATAACATTAAAGGTCCCCTTGATACTTTTAAATATCCTTGATGAAAATGTGCTAGAGTTTCTAGTGCCTGGTTTTTTGCAGGAAAAGATAGAATTTATTTTGAAGAGACTTCCCAAAAAATATAGGCAGAATCTAAAACCATATGAGAAAAGCGCGGAAAAGATCTTGTTTTCTTTATCTAAAAATGGGGATTTTTTTGTTGAGTTAAAAAATGCGCTTAATTCTAAATTTAATATTAACGTAGAACTCGATCTTTTAAGACAGCAAAAACATATCCTTCCAACACATCTAAAGATGCGGATAGAGGTTTTTGATCAAAAAGGAAAAATCCTTTTTTCAACAAGGGAAATAGAAAATATAAAGTATAGATATATACAGATGGCTACTAATGCCCTTGAAGAGTTTAATGGATGGAGAAATGCGCAAAAAAACTTTCAGAAAAAAATAAGTAATATTAAAGAATTAGATAAAATTACAACAGAAAATAAAATCCAAATCGGAAAATATTATGAATTACCAATATACGTTTACCTTGGCCTTCTAGAAGATAACAAGCGGGTTTTTATTGCCCCATTTTTATCTAAAAGCGAACGTATTAAAAATTCTCAAAGGGCACTTACTGCACTTTTAGAAGAGTTTTTAAAAAAAGAAATAAAGTTTCTTAAAAAGTCCATTCATAAAGATCTTGAAGAGGTATTTTTAAAGGAACTGGTAGATCTTAAGTTTGAAAAGGAGCTATTAAAAAAAGAATTGCAAGGTCGCGAAAAAGATATTTACCTTTTTATAAGGGAAAAATTATTTCCTTCTTGGTCATTTTTACCAAATTCAAATGATCTTTTAAAAGAAGTGCAAAAGACAAAGATGGCACTTCTAAGATCGTCAAACTTGCTCCTTGATCCCATATTAGAATTTTTTTCTAATTATGCAAAATATAAAAAATTTGAACAAAAAGCGATTTTAAAATTAAAGACTCAACCCCTTGGGAAAAGGGTAACAGAAGAGATAGAGCTTATAAAAAAAGAACTACTTGAAAGCTATCCTCTCTTAAGGTCTGATGATTTTTTAAAAAGCTCTCCTCGATTTATGTGGGCATTAAAATTAAGACTAGAACGTGCAATAAACAATCCGCAAAAAGACCTTGAAAAAAACAAGCTCTTTAAACCAACATTTCTAACATACCTACAGATTAAAAAGAAAGTTTCCATAAACAAATTCATTAATCTTTCTTCACCAAGCCTCGACTATTTAATCTTTGAATATATGACCATGATTTTTTCACCAGAACATTCAAAAAAGGGCATTACTTCCCAGAAAAAGTTAACTTCTCTTTTAGAAGAGATTAAAGAAACAGTTTAAAAAATTTTTAATAATTCCGATTAATAAAAGGAAGTAAAAAAACCCTACACTTAGGGAGCAAAAGAAGATATGGATATTGGCACTGTTGTTGGCCTAGTTTTAGGTATAATACTTATCTTATCAGCAATACTTCTTGGCGGCAGTCTCACTGCCTTTATTGACGTCCCATCAATTTTAATTGTTGTTGGGGGTGCCATTGCTGCAACATTTATAAGATTCACTCTTCCGGATGTATTAAATAGTATTAGTGTTGCAATGAATGCCTTTTTTTCAAAAAGTAAGGCCCCGGAAGAAATCATTAAAGAGCTTGTAAACTTATCAAATATTGCAAGGAAAGAGGGCCTTCTTAAGCTGGAAAAACAGCCAATTGAAGATCCTTTTTTGAAAAAAGCTATCATGTATTGTGTAGATGGACATGAGGCAGATTTTATACAAGATGTTATGGAAAAAGAGATAGAACTTACCCTTGAAAGACATGGGCTAGGTAAGGGTATTTTTGATGCCATAGGAGATGCCGCCCCTGCCTTTGGTATGATTGGAACACTTGTTGGTCTTGTTAATATGCTTGGAAATATGTCAGATCCTTCGAGTATTGGTCCTGCTATGGCAGTAGCACTTTTAACAACCCTTTATGGAGCTATAATGGCAAATCTCATTGCCCTTCCAATTGCTGATAAGCTTAAGAGAAGGAGCCAGGAGGAAGAGCTTAATAAGCGGCTAGTGCTTGAAGGAGTGCTTGGTCTTCAAAAAGGACTTAATCCAAGGGTATTAGAAGAATTACTTAAGACCTTCTTGCCTCCAAAGGCCAGAGACAATGTTGGAGAAGGAGGCGGAGGCTAAAAAATGGGGAAAAAATGTGAATGCCCCAAAGGCGCACCCATGTGGATGGTCACCTTTGGTGACCTTATGTCGCTTCTTCTTTGTTTCTTTGTTCTTCTCCTTTCGTTTTCTACAATGGATCCAGCCATGTTTAAAGAAGTGTCTGGTTCCCTTGAAAAGGCTTTTGGTGTACAAAGAGAAGACATTACCCTTGATATCCCAAAGGGCATTGACATAATTTCCAGAGACTTTAACCCCCCATTTTCTGTAGATATTATCTTAGAAAAGATTAAGTCAGCCATAAAACTTGAACTTATTAAGGGTGAAGTAGAAGTTGAAGCATTAAATGACCGAGTAGTTTTAAGATTAAATGACCAGATAACCTTTGAGCCAGCCAGCGATGAACTTACACCAAAGGCATATAAAATCTTGGACAAAATAAGAGGCATTATTGAAACAGTACCAGGAGAAGTGATGGTAACTGGGCATACAGATAACCTTCCAGCTACAAAGCCATGGAAGTCAAATTGGCATCTGTCTGCTGCTAGAGCTGCCTCTGTGGTAGTGTATCTCCTTAGCAAATATACAATTGATCCAAGAAGACTTGCTGCTGTTGGTTATGCAGATACACATCCATTGGCACTAAATGATACACCTGAGCACAGGGCTAGAAACCGAAGGGTAGAGATAGTGTTCTTACAACCTAAAAACCCAGATGATTTTGAGGTAAGACCCCTAGATGAAAAAGGAGCGTTAGTTCAGGAACCACTATTTTTTGAATAATTAGGGCTTCCTGAAAAACTGACAACTTATCGAAAATACGATGAAAATTAAGCATATATGTGGTAGGATGTGCAAGAAAAACAGCTAAATTAGCTCAAAACCTTTGCACTTTACAATCAAAATGTATCGGAAAAAGAATACCAAACAGCTTAGCTTCGAAGACTTCTATCTTCCCTTTGGAGGAAAGCTCAGAAGTGACAACCGTTGGGTCAAGCTTGCCAAGATTGTTCCCTGGGAGCTTGCGGAATCATTTTATGCCAAACAGTTTTCCAGGACAGGGGCGCCTGCCCTTTCTGCCCGGATAGCTCTTGGGGCATTGATCATTAAGGAACGTCTTGGCGTAAGCGATGAAGAGGCTGTTGAGCAGATCAGGGAGAACCCTTATTTGCAATACTTTCTTGGTTTTAAGAGATACAGCGATGAGCCGCCTTTTGATCCATCCATGTATGTTCATTTTCGGAAGCGGTTCACTCTTGAGCAACTGAATGAGATCAACGAGGCTATTGTCAATAGAGAAAGAAGGGACAGGGGCAAGGGAGACGATAACGACACCAATAGTCCTTCCCAGACATCCTCTTGTGCTCCTGCAGATATCCGTTACCCGACAGATATCACTCTGGTGAACGAGACACGTCAAAAGAGTAAAAAGATCATCAATATCCTGTTTGGACCACTTAAAGGGAGGAGGCACAAGCCCAGGACGTATCGAAGAAAGGCCCCATCGGCTGTTTGTAAGTTACAGCAAGATGCGAAAAAGTCCCATCCTAAAAAGGCATGCAATACTTGGCAAATAACTGCGTTTTCTAAAGCGCAACCTGAAGATAATTGTCTGTCTTTTTGGATTATGAAAATCGCAGTCAGAGCATCAGAGACAGAATTGGTCAGTTAACGAGTCAGATGATCTGATAGAACAGATTGAGGTATATCGTCAACGCTTTGGGTATTATCCAAGATTCGTTCATTGTGACAAGATTTACCCACACCAGACCGAACCGTACTTACTGCAAGGAGCACGGTATTCGAATGTCTAATCTGC
>CAYMRT010000074.1:0-3207 GCA_964392885.1 uncultured Desulfobacterales bacterium
GATCAACCTTCCTATTTCTTCTTAACCTTAGATTTTTTATCTGCTGCATGCCCATAAAATGTCCTAGTAGGGGCAAACTCTCCTAATTTATGCCCAACCATATTCTCTGTGATGAACACAGGTATAAATTTGCGTCCGTTATGGACCGCAAAAGTCAAACCAACCATGTCAGGAATAATCATAGAACGTCTTGACCAGGTCTTAATAACCTTGCGGTCTCCTGTTTCTTTGGCCTTCCTGACCTTTTTCATCAAATGTTCATCAACAAATGGTCCTTTTTTTACTGATCTTGGCACGAGCCTACTCTCCTTTAAGACCAATTACTTTTTATGCCTACTTCTGACAATAAATTTATCACTTGGCTTCTTGCCTCTGGTTCTATAACCTTTGGTAGGCCAACCCCATGGTGAACATGGATGACGCCCACCAGAAGACTTTCCTTCACCACCACCCATAGGATGATCTACAGGATTCATGGCAACTCCTCTTACTCTTGGACGGCGGCCAAGCCATCTGCTCCTACCTGCCTTGCCAAGAGAAATATTTTCGTGGTCAAGGTTGCCTACCTGACCAATAGTTGCCTTGCAATCTTCCAAAAACATTCTTACTTCGCCAGAAGGAAGACGAATCTGTACATATCTTCCCTCTTTTGCCATTACCTGCCCTGCTGCACCGGCACTTCTTACAACCTGCCCTCCCTTGCCTGGCCTCATCTCAATATTATGCACCAGAGTACCGAGAGGTATGTTCTTTAATGGCATACAATTCCCAGGCTTAACATCAGTAAAATCATCTGACACTACCTGATCACCAGTCTTTAAGCCAAGGGGAGCAAGTATATACCGCTTTTCGCCATCTGCATAGTGCAAAAGTGCAATCCGAGCACTTCTATTAGGATCATACTCTATAGCAGCAACCTTAGCTGGCACACCAGTCTTATCTCTTTTAAAATCAATGATCCTATATTTTCTCTTGTGCCCGCCACCCCTGTGTCTACATGTTATGCGACCATAACAATTTCTGCCGCTAGTCCTTTTAAGAGGTTCTAGGAGTGACTTCTCAGGCTCCTTCTTGGTAATCTCTTCATCAACAATGACGCTCATAAAGCGTCTGCCAGGTGATGTAGGTTTATACTTTTTAATAGGCATTATGCACCCTCAAACAAATCAAATTTTTCATCAGGATATAATCTTACAATTGCCCTTTTAGTATCTGGTCTTTTCCCAATAAACCTTCCGCTTCTCTTCCTTTTTCCTTTTCTATTTAAAATCTGAACAGCAAGAACTTTTTTATTCAAAAGCCTTTCGACAGCTTCCTTAACCTCTATTTTATTGGCCCTTTTGTCCACTTCAAAAAATATTTGATTGTATTTTTCATTGTGGATAGTGGCCTTTTCCGTCAATATAGGAGATTTAATTACTGAGTAAATATCCTTCATTATTTTAACCTCTCCTCTAAAGACTGAATGGCCTTCTCTTCAATAAGCAAGTATTCATATTTTAAAAGATCATAGACGTTAAGACCTTTTTCAAGCAACACCTTTACTCCAGGAATATTCCTAGAGGAAAGCTCTACATTTTTATCTTTGTCTAACGTTACTATAACTGCCTTAGGACACTCAAAGGTCTTAAGCAAATTGGCCATCTTTTTAGTCTTTATCTCATCTAAACCAAAATCTCTCAAAACATATATTCTATCACTGGCCACCTTGTCACTAAGAGCCATCTTTAAGGCCAATTTTCTCACTTTCTTAGGCAAGCTATAGGAGTAATCTCTTGGCTTAGGACCGTGAGCTACTCCACCATGTCTCCAAAGCGGAGATCTAATGCTTCCAACTCTCGCACGCCCTGTACCTTTCTGACGCCAAGGTTTTCTTCCACCTCCACTAACCTCAGCTCTAGTCTTAGTAGAGGCTGTACCTGCACGCTTTTTGGCAAGCTGCCACTTCACAACCTCATGGAGGATGCCAATCTTTGGCTTTACTCCAAAGATGTCATCTGAAACTGTTATATCCCCCACTTTTTCTTTTTGTGCACTATATACTGCCAGGGTAGCCATAATTTGCCCTGTCTCCTAACTCTTTATTTAAAATATACCATCACCATCTGATTGATGGCTCCAGCCACACCACCCTTTACCAAAAGAATATTTTCTTCAGGGCGGATATCTACAATAAGTGAATTCTTAATGGTCTTTCTCTTTCCACCCATGCGACCCGGCATCTTTTTGCCCTTAATCACTCTAGATGGAAAAGCACTCATTCCAGTTGAACCAACTGCCCTATGATGCTTAGAACCATGAGCCATTGGCCCCCTGGAAAAACCATGCCTTTTTACTGTACCTGCAAAGCCCCGACCCTTAGTTGTTCCAACAACATCAACCAACTGACTCTCTTCTATATCTGATAAAGTCAACTTCTGGCCCAAATCAAATTGATCGGGATCATCTACAGGAACCTCTTTAATAAATCTAAATCCCACATCAACTCCAGCCTTTTCAATATGTCCTCTCATTGGTCTATTCATCTTTTTGAGAGGCTTTTCCCAATAGCCGAGTTGAAGGGCATTATATCCTTCCTTATCTACAGTCTTTTTCTGCAAGACTACACAGGGGCCGACCTCTAACACGGTAACAGGAATCTTGTTCCCGTCCTCACCGAATACTTGAGTCATCCCCAATTTTTTTCCAATTAAGGCCCTAATGCCTGCCATTACTTAATCCCCATCTATAATTTTATTTCAACATCAACACCAGCAGAAAGCTCTAGCTTCATAAGTGCATCAATAGTCTGCTGGGTAGGCTCCAATATATCAACAAGTCTCTTGTGAGTTCTCACCTCAAACTGTTCCCTTGACTTTTTATCAATGTGAGGCGACCTCAGCACAGTATATCTGTTGATCTTCGTAGGCAAAGGTATGGGGCCAGCCACTCTGGCACCAGTACGCCTTGCAGTATCAACTATCTCACTAAGAGACTTATCTAACTGTTTATGATCATAGGCCTTTAGCCTTATTCTTATTCTTTGTGTAGGGACCATCATCCCGCAAATACCTCTTTGATTCTAAACTTTATTCTATAATTTTACTTACAACACCTGCGCCAACAGTACGTCCACCTTCCCTGATGGCAAACCTCAAACCTTCCTCCATGGCTATCGGCTGAATCAACTCCGCTGTTATCTTTACATTATCTCCTGGCATCACCATC
>CAYMRT010000075.1:0-16661 GCA_964392885.1 uncultured Desulfobacterales bacterium
TGCATTAAGGGCATTGAGGTTGATGCAGTGTACTCTGCATGTATGCGCCTGTTGATTTAATTTATTGAGGTTTTCATGTTGTAATAATGCATAAATTGTATTTATTACCATTGTAGGAGAGATTGCATCTAAACATAAGAAGTTATTTTTACAATTAAAGGAAGGCCGATGCGCTCTTAATGGATAATTGAGACATGGTGCACATGATATAACCTTTGGGTTTGGGGCAATGAAATGGGCATCTTTCCCAAATGGTGCAGTTCGCACCCAGTTGGTAGGCCCGAATATGCCCAACACCTTTACTCCGCAGGCAGCGGCAATGTGCATGAGGCCAGTGTCGTTACTCAGGAAGAACGTGCATCTTTTTATTAGCGCTGCTGTGATGCTTAGTGATGCATTTATTATTTGCACTTGATTACTATTGATCATCTGAAAAAGTCTTTTTTTTATATGCCTTTCTTCAGGGCCGCCAAAGATTAGAACTTTTTGAAAAACTCCATCTTTTAATAGTTTTTTTGCCACTTCAGCGTATCTTTCCAGCCCCCACTCTTTTCCTTTTAAAGGTCCTGATCCCGGATGAATACCAAGGATTCGATCTTGCAGATGTGTCTTCATGTTTTTCAATAGGTCTTGTGCCTTTTTTTCATCTTCAGGGTAGAGTCTGAATATTAGTTCGCTAGGTTTTTCTTCATATTCGAGTCCTAATGGACGTAATAAATTAAGATTTTGTCTGACATCATGGATATTTTCTAGAGCTTTAACTCTAGAGTTGGATAAAAAAGAGAAAGGACAATTCCAAACACCATAGTCATGAATAATTCTTTGACGTGCTAAAATGAGAAACGGTAGCATGTGAAATTGTGGTCTATTTGAAGGAAAGCATGAAATGGTTACATCATATTGACGTTTTAGTAATTGAGCGTAAAGAAGTAGTGTTTTGGGCAAGGTAGAAGGGAGAATAAAAGTTTTATTTATACGTTTATCTCCCTTAAATACCGTAGCCATAGCGGCATTGCCAAATAGGCAATCAACCTTAAATTTTTTTGATGAGAGAACTTTTTCAATTAATGGACTTTGAAGTATTGTGTTGCCAATTCCTGAAACCGACAATATTAAACATCGCTTGGTGCGTAAGGGTGCCATCTGTTAAGTAAAAGATATTTTTTAGGTATCAAATTTTTGGAGCCAAAGGTTATCTTGTTCAACTCGATCATATCTAATTTGTGTGATTTGCTCAGATATAAGTCCCATTAAAAATATCATTATGCTAACACTTAACAGCAGTGCAGACATGTTAGTAAATCTGTGCATGGTATAAAAGCTATATCCATAATAGCCAAGTCCCAAAATAAAAAAGAATATGCTAATAGGAAGAAAAACCCTTAGAGGCGAAAAAAAGGTGGCAATGCGTAATATTATTAAAAAAAATCTAGCCCCATCTTTTATAATGTTAATTTTGCTTTTACCAATACGTTTATTGGCTTTTATGGGCACGTATTTTATTGTGAGCCCACTTCTAAGATATGCTAAGGTACTTGTTGTTGGATATGAAAACGTATTTGGAAATAGATATAAAAATTTAAGCACTGTCTTACGTTTAAATACTCTAAATCCAGATGTCAAATCTTTAATGGGGAACTTTCCTACATAGCTTGCAAGCTTATTGTAACACCAATTGGCCCAGCGTCTTCCTATAGAGGCATGTGTACTAGCATCTCTAGCTCCTATCACCAGATCAAAATAAGGTGCCTGTTCTAAGAGGCGTTCTATGTCTTCTGGAGCATGTTGCCCATCTCCATCCATCAAAACAATATACTCTCCAGATGCATTACGAATTCCTGTTTTTACTGCTGCACCGTTTCCAATATTATACGGATGAATAATTGTCTTGGCTCCAGATTTTTGTGCAACCTCTGCTGTATGGTCAGAACTGCCATCATCTACTACAATGATTTCAAAAGAAGGATAAAGTTCTTTTATTTTTTTTATTATGTCTCCTATTACTCGTTCTTCATTAAAAGTAGGAATTACAACAGATACGCTCATTAAGTTTACATTCTTTGAATTCGTATTTGTTTTTATTTTATTCCCTTGCATTTATTTTGCACGATCTCCTATTACTTCCCAGATTTGATATGAGGGTGAAAATAGTTTAACTGGTTTAAAATAGTTAGGGTTAGGTTTATGTCTTAAGAATAATTTATTAAATATAGATTCACCAATTAAGGAGTCAGTTATAGCCCCAAATTTCGCAGGTTCTAGTAATTCAAAATTAAACTTTGATGAATGTTTAAAAACCTTCTTACTTATTTTATCTTTTCTCACTATTAGTATTTCTTTTAACAAGATTTTTTTATTATTTACTAGCATAATACCCGAATTGATATCTACAATTATTTCAGGACTTTTTATAAGGTTATCTTTTAATTGAAGATTATAAAAAGTTGCATAAATCGGATGGATTCCATTGTGTTTTTCTATGTCCCATGATCCTAGCCAAAACCACCAGTAGGCAGTGACTGTCAGCCTCCAATCAAGAAAAAGATAAACTGGTCTAGTCTTTTCTGGGAAAAAATATTTTATCCATTTCTTTGGTGTATTATATTTGCCAACAGGTTTAAGATTTGTTTTTGTTATGATTGATTCGGCATCTTCTGGACCTGCTGAAAGTACTTGTTTCATGAATTTTTGTGCTCTAGCTTTATCGCCATTAAATGCCTCATAAAGTTTAGACAAACCTCTTAGGCCCTGAGATACATAAAATCTCATAAAATTTGCTGCAAAACGTTGGTTTGAAGTAGCTAATGGCACTCCGTTATAGACAGAGCGTTCAGGGGAGTGCGCAGATCCATCATTTATGGTACCTCTATTTGAAAAATAGATTAAGGGGTAACCATGGTCCCACCAAGCCCAAATTACTGCATCCTTAGGGGTATGTTCTTTAGCATATACCATCCCATCAATAAGATGAGGAGGCTCTTTGGGCCAAAAGGTTTTGTTCATTCCTTTTATAAAGGAAGGTAATGCAAAACCTATGACCAAAAGAATTATAAGAAAACGTAAAATTGTTTTATAGTTAAGTAGCTTATCCCATATGTAACTAGTAAGATACCCTACTCCCATAGCAGTAATGGGTGACATAAATATTAAAAACCTTTTAGCAAAAAAATAACTCAAAATAGATAAAGCAACAGGCACAGATAAAAACAGGCTGTCTTTAGGGCGTTTGATAAATAAAAGAACAAGTCCAACTATTGAGATTAAAAAGACAACAGTGCTATCGGTAGTTTTTAAAATGAGTTCCTTAAAAGAGGCACGGGCTTGCTCAGAAATTGTAATTCCTAAATTTGGAAAGTCGGTAGATGCCTTTTTTGATATGTACTTATATTGACTAAAAACGTTTTCTATTACTTTTATTGGAAAATCAAATCCTTTCCAAAAAAGAACTATTCCAAAAAGGCATAATAACGCAGATAAGAATAGTAACCCTTCTTTTTTGTTTGGACGGTAAAAAAAAATGATTGATATTAAAAAGGGCAACAATGATAATGCAGTTGCTACATATGGTGTTTGGTCCCACCACCACATGAATAAAATCCATATAATGAATCCGCCCAGACAGTATAAATAACGCTTATAGCTTTTTTCGATTCCAAATTTTAAAAATAAGTAAGAGGCACCAAGTGCCCAGGTAACATTCATACAGTCTGTATCAAACCAACCAAGGCTACTTCGATAAACGTAATAAAAAGATAAAATTCCAACTAATGAACTCACAAAGGCCATTAATGGGCCACCATAAAAACGTCCCATAGAATATAAAGGAATTATTAAAAGTAGCCCTAAGAAGGCAGGTAACAAGGCTCCTATCCAGTTAAATGATGCTCCAGTAATTTTATGGATAATAGAAGCAAAAATAGAAAGGAGAGGAGGTGGAGATGGCATTTTAGGATAGTCTGGCACTGCTCTTCGATAATCTATTTTGCCATAGTGTCCAGTAGCTAAATCTCGTGATAAGGTTAGATAATAGTAACCATCAAAGGTAGTAAGCAAAGGTTCACCTTTGTACATTGCTTTTTGAGGTTGTGCTTTCCAATCTTTTAAGTCTTCGACCCTAACTACTAAGCCAATAATTATAATCAAGCAGATTCCCAATATCTCTTTCCATTTTGAATAGGTAAACAATTTTTCCATTGGCTAGTTGCTCCTTTCAAATAAGCATAAAAAATTAAGCTACATTTACTCGCTTAAGTGTATCAAGATATTGAGCATGCTTAAGGCAGTTTTCGATATTTTTTAAAAGTACAGGTAGGCCTTCTCCTGTTACTGCTGAAACAAGGATTCCATCTTTTTTTCGAAACTTTTTTAATTGTTCTTTATCAAGTAAATCGCATTTATTAAAAACAAGTATTTTATAGGTGTCATTACAGCCTATTTCTTCAAGTATTTCCTCGGTTGCAGATATTTCTTGTTCCATAAAAGGACTTGTTGCATCCACTACATGAATAAATGCAAAAGAGTCTTCAAGTTCTTCTAAGGTGGCCTTAAAGGCAGTTTTTATATCTTTAGGCATATTTGTTATAAAACCAACGGTGTCTGACAATAAAATCTTTTTCCCATTTAGGAATAAAAGCCTAGTAGAAGGATCAAGGGTGGCAAATAGCTTGTCTGCAACTAAGACATCGCTTTTGGTAAGCCTGTTTAACAATGTTGATTTTCCAGCATTAGTATAGCCAATAATTGAAAATACAGGCACTGAACTTTTTCTTCTCTTCTTTCTCCTTTGAATTCTTCTTTTGCTAAGATCTTTTAAGGCCTTTTCAAGGGCTGAAATTCTTTGTTTTATCCTACGGCGATCTATTTCAAGCTTTGTTTCTCCAGGACCTTTTCCACCAATTCCACCCATGAGCCTAGACATGGCAGTACCTTTGCCAACAAGGCGAGGGAGTGTGTATTTAAGTTGGGCAAGTTCGACTTGTAATTTACCACCCTTAGTTGTTGCATGGCGTGCAAATATGTCTAGAATTAGTTGGGTACGGTCTATGACTTTTAGATCCATCATTTTTGAAATGTTATTGGCTTGCACAGGGGTCAAGTTTTGATCAAAAATTACCATTGTTGCTCCAAGATATAGCCCTGATATTAAAATTTCTTTAAGCTTACCTTTGCCAATTAGATGTGCAGGATTAAACTTTCTAACTCTTTGATAAACTTTATCTACCACTTGCACATTGCAAGTTTCTGCCAGACGTTCGAGTTCTTCTAAACTACGCATTGCAATTTCTTCACCATAGTTTCCTGCATGAACAAGTATTGCCCTTTCTTCAGCATTGCTTACAGCTTTAAGCCTGCATCTTTTTTCTATTTTTTGTTCAAGTTCTTTAATAAATTCGTCAAATTTATAAGGTATTTCATCGGCCTGACGATATGTTTCAATTCTCCATTTGTGCCCTTCATCTTCTGGAGGAAGGAGATAAGCAAAATGATATTTATTAGGGAGATCATTTTTTATTTCTATTACAATCATCCCATCCAATCTTAAAAGAGCGAGGTCTGTCAAATCCTCATCTGTAATACCTCTATTTTTAGAAAGTGTTGTATGGATACACCTTAGCCCTTTTAGCCTAAAGGCTCCTCTTCTAAATTCTTCTAAGTTTGGTATAAAGATTCCATGTTGATCTCCAACAATTACATGGGTAATAATCCCTTTTCTATTGACTAACAGGCCGATTTGCCTAGCAAGATTACTGCTTTGTGAAGAAATTTCTCTGGCAAGTTCATGGGTTATAACTTGATATTGTGGAATTCTTCTTCTATAAAGACGTTCTAAGGCCTTTTTTTCGCTTGGAGAAAGTCCTTTGGTGTTTCCGTAAATCTTTGCTATAGTCAAGTACCTCTCTTTTTTATTTTTTAATAATATGGTCTTATAGATTAATTTTGACAAGAAGTTTTTAGAATTATGGAAAATGTTACAAAATTTATCGCAATAGCTAATCAAAAAGGTGGAGTAGGCAAGACTACCACTGCAATAAATCTTGCTTCTGGCTTGGCAATTTTGAATCAAAAGGTTTTACTCGTTGACTGTGATGCACAAGCGAATGCTTCAAGTGGAGTTGGTCTTAGTCAAGATGATATAAAACAAAGTATTTACAATCTCTTAATGGATGATGTACCTCTTGAGAAGGTAATATATCCAACATCTCAACAAAGACTTTTTCTATTGCCTGCCCAAACAAATTTAATAGGGATTGATGTTAGCCTCTCCAGGATTTCTTCCAGAGAAATTATCTTAAAAAAGAAGCTTCGAGGTCTTAAAGGTTATGATTATGTAATTATGGATTGCCCTCCATCTCTTGGCCTAATGACAGTAAATGCCCTTACTGCTGCAAATTCTGTTATTATACCTCTTCAATGCGAATATTATGCTCTTGAAGGTTTAAGCCAATTGGTTCAGACAATACGTCTTGTAAAACATAAGCTTAATCCAAAACTGCACTTAGAAGGTCTTCTTCTTACTATGTATGACTACAGAACAAAACTTGGTTATCAAGTGGCTAGGGAAGTAAGAGTGCATTTTAGAGACCTTGTTTACAGGACTACTATTCCAAGAAATATTAAATTGAGCGAGTCACCAAGCCATGGTATGCCAATTTTTCTCTATGATCCCACTTCAAAGGGTGCAGAAAGCTATTTGGCATTTGCCAAGGAATTTTTAAATAAAAATCGGAGGAAGGCATGAGTCAGAGAGGCGGACTTGGAAAGGGGCTTAGCAATCTTTTATCTACTGATGATATTTTTGATGCAGAAGCTCCAGGTTTTTTCTTATGTCCTATTGAAAAGATAAAACCTAATCCTAATCAGCCCCGTATGAAAATGGATGAAGATGCCTTGAGTTCACTTGCTGAGTCAATAAAGTCCAAAGGACTTATTCAGCCAATTGTTGTTTCTGAACTTAGTGGCGACGAATATTTTATTATTGCAGGAGAAAGAAGATGGCGGGCAGCTCAAAGGGCTGGATTAAAAAAAGTACCAGTAATAATAAAAGATTATAGCCCAGAAGAGATGTTGGAAATTGCATTAATTGAGAATATCCAACGGGAAGATTTGAATCCTATTGAAGAGGCGACTGCTTATAAGAGGATGATGGAAGAGTTAGGTCTCAATCAGGCTGAAATTGCTTCAAAGGTTGGAAAAGATCGCTCCACAGTTGCAAATATGATCAGACTTTTAAATCTTCCAGAAGATATCCAGAAAGATCTTTTGGAAGCAAAAATTACAACTGGTCATGCAAAAGCTATATTGATGCTTGAAGACGATTTTCAAAAGAGACACTTGAGAGATTTAATTGTTGAGAAAAAATTGTCGGTACGTCAGGCAGAAGAGATTGCTAGGCGTTTAATAAAAGGTGGGATACAAAAAAATAAAAATAAGATTGATCCAAATTTAGAATTCTTATCTGAAGAACTCAGTGGGATAATTGGAGCAAAGGTAAGGGTTGTAGCCGGAAAAAGGGGAGGAAAGGTTGAGATAAGGTGCAGGTCTCAAAAGGAACTCGAAAGACTTATTGAGTTATTAAGAAGCCTTCAAAATTAGGAGACAGATGCTAAATGGCACGCTTCAAAATTTCCAATGAAGAAATAACAAATAAAATTTGCCAGCTTGTAATTAAAGCCAATAGAAATCTTCCTAGCGATGTAATTTCCACACTTAAAAAGGCAAAAGATAGAGAAAGAAATACAAGTGCAAGGAATATTTTTGATATTTTATTAGAAAATGCTCGGATTTCTATGGAGGAAGGTCTGCCGATATGTCAAGATACAGGAATTTATGTAGTATTTGTGGAGCTTGGAATAGATATTAATATTGAAAAAGGTTTTAAAGATGCGATAAATGAAGGCATAAGACAGGCTACAAAAAAAGGTTTTTTAAGAGCATCTGTTTGCGATCCCATTACAAGAAAAAACACCTTTGATAATACTCCTGCTATAATTCATACGAATTTTTGTAATCATAGCGGCTTAAAGCTGACCGTACTCCCAAAAGGTTGCGGTAGTGAAAACATGAGTGCCCTTAAAATGCTCCCCCCATCAAGTGGCCTAAAAGGAATTGCCGATTTTGTAATAGACACTGTTAAAAAAGCAGGTCCTAATCCCTGTCCCCCTGGAATTGTTGGAGTTGGAATAGGTGGAACAATGGAAAAAGCTGCTTATTTGTCTAAAAAAGCCCTTTTACGTCCATTAGAAAAGTCTTGTGCTGCTAGTATGGCTGTCTGTGAGCTTGAAAAGGAACTCTTAACCAAGATAAATTCGTTGGGAATTGGACCTCAGGGGCTTGGAGGCGATACAACAACTCTTAAGGTTGCCATTGAAACATCTTTTTGTCATATAGCAAGCTTACCCGTTGCTGTTAATATTCAATGTCATGCAGCCAGGAAGGCATCTTCTACGTTTATTAATGGCGAATGGCACGATATGCAAGATATGCCATCCATAGATAATTTCCCAAATGTTAATTTTTTGAGTAGCTTTAAAGATGCAGTTAAGGTTAAACTGCCTTTAAAAAACGATGAAATATCTAATCTTAAAGCAGGCACATGGGTGCTTCTTTCAGGACCACTTCTTACAGGAAGAGATCAGACACATAAAAAATTGTGCGAGTTTATTGAAAAGGGGCAGCCTCTTCCTGTAAATTTGACAGATGAACTTATCTATTACATGGGGCCGTCTCCCGCTCCTCCAGGTAAGATTATAGGTTCAGCAGGGCCAACAACAAGTTACAGGATGGACGCATATACCCCAACAATCCTTCAACAAGGGGTTCGTGGTCTCATGGGCAAAGGTAAAAGATCTGAGGTCGTTAAAAGGGCCATTAAGAGATATGGTGCAGTATATTTTGCCACAATTGGTGGAGCAGGTGCTTTGTTATCAAAGGCAATTAAAAAATGTGATCTGTTGGCCTTTAAAGAACTTGGACCAGAGGCACTTTTTAGGCTTGAGGTGGAAGACTTTCCTGCAATTGTAATAAATGATTCTTATGGAAATGATTACTATGAGATGGTCGAAACAACTACTGCTTTAACGATATAACAGAAAAGGAGCCCTTAATTCTAAAAATTTTTTTTCATCTCTTTCAAGGACTTCTTCGATTTCACTAAAGTCAGCTCCACTTTCCACCATAAGTCGTATTGTTTTGTTGCCGATTATTAAGTCTGCCGGTAAGTCAACATAATTATATTCATAAGGAGGAGCTGTCCAAGAGATTTCATCCTGCAGTTTGAATAAAGTGTTTAACATTTTAAGGGTAAACCTATAAGGTTTGAATTTATTTCTATTTGTAATATGTACTTGTGCTCCAAGACACCTTTTGCCTTGCCATTTATTAAAGGTGGGTTCAAATGCCTGAAATCTAAGTATTGCTCCATTAACTTCCCCAAGCTGTTTTAAAAAGTCGTTTACATTTAAATATGGAGCCCCAAAGATCTCAAAGGGTCTCGTTGTACCTCTTCCTTCAGAAAGATTTGTTCCCTCTAGTATCACCTGGCCTGGATATACAATGGCGGTTTGTAAATGGGGCATGTTAGGAGAAGGCAAGACCCATGTTAAGCCTGTCTCATCAAAGTAATACCTCCTTTGCCAGCCTTCCATTTTTATAATATGTAATTCAAGGTCTAAGTTAAAATAATCTCTAAAAAAAAGCGCCAGTTCGCCTATTGTCAGCCCATGTCTCATAGGTAGTGGAGCCAACCCAACAAATGAATACAAGTCCTCCCAAAGGATATTGCCTTCAACGATGTCTCCACCAATTGGATTGGGTCTGTCTAAGACACATACAGCTATTTCTTTTTCAGCGCATTTTTTCATTGCAAGAAGCATTGTCCAAATATAGGTGTAAACCCTAGTTCCACAGTCTTGTAAGTCAATTAGCAATATATCTATAAGTTCTAGTGCCTCATCTGTAGGTGTTCTAGTTTCTGAATAAAGACTGAAAATGGGTATGTTGAGTTCAGTGTCAAAGCTGTGCACAGATTCTTTCATATTGTCTTGTTTTTCTGAAAAAAGTCCATGTTGAGGGCTAAAAAGTATCTTTAACTTATTGTTAAACTTATTTTTTATAAGGAATCTTGAATGGATAAGTTGCGAGTTAACAGATGCCTGATTGCAAAGAAGTCCAAGTTTCTTATTTTTTATCCAAAAAGGTGGCTTCTCAATAAGTTTTTCTATGCCTAGTTTTATCATATAAATATTGCAAAATTGTAAGATCAAATTAGACTTGCCAATACTTTTTTAGAATGAAAGTTTACCCATGAATAGTAAATTAACTACTATAAAGAAACAAGAAGATATTGAATATATTTCTTCAAATAACCTTTCAAAGACAAGACAAATAGAGGAACTATCTTGTCTTTACGAAGTAACCAAGACCCTTTCTGGTGTAAAAGATTTAAAAAGAGCTTTAGATCATGTTCTAAAAATCCTTGCAGACAGACTTGGATTTGTCAGAGGTACAGTTACTGTTTTGAATCCGGATTCCTCAGAACTTCAAATAGAGGTTGCTCATGGATTGAGTCAAGAGGCAAAAAGACGTGGGCATTATAAGTTAGGAGAAGGAATAACTGGCAGAGTTGTAGCAAGTGGAGAGCCAATAGTTATTCCGAATGTGAGAGAGGAGCCTAGATTTCTTGATAGAACAAAAAGCAGACAAAAGGATAAGGGCAAAGAGCCAATTTCATTTATTTGTGTACCTATAAATTATGGTAATTTTACCATTGGCGCGCTAAGTGTTGATCGATATTCAAGTCCAGAGGTATCTTTAGAGCACGACCTTCGTCTTTTGACCATTATAAGTGGGATAATTGCCCAGTCTGTAATCAGGTTGCATGAGGCCAACAAGGAGAGGCAAAGCCTTTTGTCTGAAAATCGTACTCTTAAGATGGCCCTCCGGGAAAAGTATAAAGTTGAAAACTTGATTGGCAATTCTAGTCAGATGCAAGAAGTGTTTGATATGGTCTTAAGGGTGGCAGAGAGTAATGCAACTGTGCTTTTAAGGGGTGAAAGCGGTACGGGAAAATCAATGATTGCAAAGGCTATTCATTATAATAGCAAGAATGCAAAAGGTCCATTTGTTAGTGTAAACTGTTCAGCATTGCCAGAGTCCCTTATTGAAAGCGAGCTTTTTGGTCATGAAAAAGGTGCGTTTACTGGTGCTATTCAAAAGAAAAAAGGGCGTTTTGAGCTAGCCAACAAAGGTACAATATTTTTGGATGAAATAGGAGACTTGCCTCTTAGCGTGCAGGCAAAGCTACTGGGCGTGATACAAGAGAGGGAATTTCAGCGTGTGGGGGGAACGCGTTCTATAAAGGTAGATTGTAGGATTGTAGCCGCAACTAATAAGAATCTAGAAGAAGCTATGGAAAAAGGCGAGTTTAGAGAAGATCTTTACTATCGTTTGAATGTATTCCCAATATTTTTACCTCCCCTCAGAGAAAGGAAGACAGACATTATCCTTTTAGCTGAACACTTTTTGGAAAAATTTTCAAAAGAGCATGGAAAGTCTATAAAACGTTTTTCTAGAACTGCACTTGATGCTCTTATGCAATACAATTGGCCTGGAAATGTAAGGGAACTGCAAAATTATATTGAAAGGGCAGTCATAATATGTGATGAAGATATCCTTAGAATCCATCATTTGCCTGCATGTCTTCAATTTTTCCAGGAAGATCTCTCAAATACAAAGTGGAGGCTTAATTTTGAAGAGGCTGTAGCCAATTTTGAAAAGGAACTTATTATTGAGGCACTTACAGAAACAAAAGGTAATCAGACAAAGGCTGCCAAACTTTTAAATACGAGTTTAAGAATTGTAAATTATAAGATCAAAAAATATAAAATTGACACCTCTATTTTTAAAAAGGCCTCCTAAGATTCATGACTTTCAGGCGCGGTAAGAGAAGAAAGAAAAATAATTTTAAGATTCAAAAAGAGCTTCAGGATTACCAAAGAGATTTATTTACAGGGCTTGAAACAGGTCCAACAATTATTCCAAGACCAAGTCATTGTATTAGCAGAAAAAATATAGATAAAGAGGCATTAAAGGTACTATATAGATTAAAAGATCATGGTTTCTTAGCTTATTTAGTTGGAGGAAGCGTAAGAGATCTTTTGCTTGGCAAAAGGCCAAAAGATTTTGATATAGGTACAGATGCAACACCAGAGGAGATAAGACGTCTCTTTAGATATAGTAGAATAATAGGTAAACGTTTTCGTTTGGTTCACGTTTATTTTAGAGGTGGAAAGATTATAGAAGTATCAACCTTTAGAAAACAAATAGAGCTAGATGATAGAGAGGCCCAAAGAGAAGGACTTGGCCCAGAATCCATTTTTGGCACACCTAAAGAAGACGCATTTAGAAGAGATTTGACAATAAATGGGCTTTTTTACAATATTGCTGATTTTAGTGTTATTGACTTTGTTGGTGGAATTGAAGACTTAAAATCAGGAATTATTAGAACTATAGGAGACCCTGAAAGGCGCTTTATAAGAGACCCTGTAAGAATGATGCGTGCTATAAGGCATGCAGCTAGAACCGGTTTTAAAATTCATGAAGTTACATGGCAGGCTATTTGTAAACATGCAGACAAGATAAGGTTATGTGCAATTCCAAGGGTAAGAGATGAGTGGTTAAAAGATATAAGGTCTGGATTTAGTGAAAAATGGCTTAGATATATGCTCGAAAGTGGCCTTTTCAAAGAGATATTTCCAGGGCTTTGGCGTTATTTAAAGAGAAACGTCGAGTCAAAAGAATATCTTTTATTAATGATGAAGGAAGTTGATAAACTTGTTAAGGAAAATGGAGCCAAAGGTCTCAGTGACTCCTTTTTTTTGGCAGCTTTAGTTTACCCTTTGCTTCATTTTTCTCCAAAATGGCAAGCGCTTAGGCCTGAAAAGATACGATGGCCAACACAAGAGGTGCGTGCATTGATAGATACTATTTTTTTTCCTTATGATTTCAAAAGGGCTGATAGAGAGCTTCTTGCTCAACTTCTTTCGAGTCAGTGGCCAATAAGTATATGTGCAGAAAAGGGCAGGTGGCAAAAAAGGGTATATACAAAGGTTACTTTTGAGGAAGCCCTTTGTTTATATAATTGTCTTCAGAAGGTACAATCTAAGCCACAAATTCTCTTTTCAGATATAGCTGGTTCTGGGAATAAGAAAAAAAGGGATAGAAAAAAGCGTACTAAAAAGAGGGCCTTAAAAAGGAAAACTTCATAGGTACGGAGGGTTAAGTTAATGAAACTTAGGCAGAATGCAAGGGAGCTTGTGCTTCTTGATATTTCAGGTGTTGGCATTTTACTTGGCGAGGTTAGATATAATAAGCAGACAGAAACTGTTGTCTTTGCATTGGAAAAATCTGCTTTTTTTGATCTTTACTTTCCATGTGTTGTAAATTTTGATCCACAGAGAGGACCTGTAGTACAACCACATGTGGTAAATGCTATGACTACATCATCAATAAGGATACAAAGAAACAGGGTAAATTTTTTTGTATTATCACAAGATATAGCTCCATCACTAAAGGCACAATATGTAGATATAATGAATCAAGTAATGGGTTTTCAAAATAGGCCATCAGAACCAGAGCCTCAAAAGCAGCATTCAGCTTTAAAAAGTGGCCCCAAAATAGTGGATCTTATCACTCTTAAGGGTAAAAAAGAGGATTCTAAAGATAGAAAATGATTTCTTATCCACAAATTGATCCTGTTATAATCAAGATCGGCCCACTCGCACTTAGATGGTATGGTTTAATGTATCTTTTGGGCTTTGTTGCCTCTTATTTTTTAGTTAGAAAGCAGATAAATGAAGATGTTATTTATGGGAAGATAAGAAATGAACAGGAAGAAAAGGATATCCTTGATGGTATTGTTGTGGCACTAGTAGCAGGAGTAGTTATAGGTGGAAGACTTGGCTATGTATTATTTTATAATTTGCCTTATTTTCTTAAGCATCCTTTTGAAATAATTGCTACTTGGCATGGAGGCATGTCATTTCATGGAGGGGCACTAGGAGTATTTATTGCAGGTTGGCTCTACTGCAAAAAGCATAATGCAGATTTTTTTAAATGGTCTGATAGATTTTGTGTTACTGTTCCTATTGGTCTTGGCCTTGGAAGAGTTGGCAATTTTATAAACGGCGAGCTTTTTGGTAGGCCAACAGATTTGCCTTGGGCTATGATATTTCCAGATGGGGGTCTTGTACCTAGGCATCCTTCCCAGCTTTATGAAGCTTTTTTTGAAGGAGTTGTCCTTTTTTGTATTTTATGGCCTCTTAGAAAAAAAAATTGGCCTCATGGTACATTAACCTCTCTTTTTTTTATCTTTTATGCTTTATTTCGCTTTTTCCTTGAATTTTTCAGAGAGCCTGACCCTCAACTTGGATTTATTGCCTTTGGATGGCTTACAATGGGACAGCTTTTAAGCATAGTGATATTTGTGTTTGGTATTTTTATTTTTTTTATAACTAAAAAGAAACAAGGGGCCTTAGGAGGCACGCAATGATTATTCTCAGTGCAGAGCAGATGCAAAGATTTGACAGAATAACCATTGAAGAGATAGGAGTTCCTGGCATTGTATTAATGGAAAATGCTGGAATAGGATGTGTAAACATCATCTTAAATGAATTTATTCAGGAAATAAAGAAAGGCATTTTAATAATTGCAGGTCCTGGCAACAACGGTGGAGATGGTTTTGTTATAGCAAGGCACCTTTTTTTAAAAAATTACGATGTTAAAGTTGTTATTTTATCAAAAAAAGAAAAATTTAAAGGAGATGCCCTGTTAAATTTAAGGGCAATTTTAGGCCTTGGCTTAGATGTTACAGAAATTACAAGCGAAAATGAACTTCAAAGAATAACGGATCTTTTTAATTGGCCTGGTCTTATTGTTGATTCTATTTTTGGCACTGGCTTAAAAAGAGAGCTGACAGGTCATTTTAGAGGTGTTGTTGAGCAAATAAACTCTGCAGATGCAAAAGTTTTTTCTGTAGACATTCCTTCTGGACTTTCATCGGATACCGGCAAAGTTCTTGGAATTTGTGTTAAGGCAGATGTTACTGGTACTATGGCCTTTGCAAAAATCGGCCATGTAAATTATCCAGGGAGACTTTATACTGGAAAACTTCATATTATAGATATAGGAATTCCAAAAAGTATTTGTAACAAGGAGAATATAAAAGGAGAGTTTTTTGAATTAGACGATTGTAAAAGCCTATTCCATTTAAGACCAGTTGATGGTCATAAGGGTACTTTTGGACATGTGCTTATTGTCGGAGGTTCTAGAGGCAAAACAGGTGCTGTATGTCTTAGTGCCATTGGCGCTCTTAGAGCAGGGGCAGGGCTTGTAACTGTAGCCTCTCCAAGAAGTTCTCAATTTATAATTGCTCAAAAGCTTACTGAGGCGATGACAGAAGGCCTTTCTGAATCAAGTGATGGTCAGCCTATAAAAGAGGCCTTTGATGAGTTGATGAAACTTGTTGAAAGAAAAAAGGCGGCTTGTATTGGTCCGGGGCTTGGTCTTTCTGATGAAGCTTTTACCTTTAGTCAGAAAGTAGCTGTTTATTGTCCTGTACCTCTTGTAATTGATGCAGATGCACTTACTGCTTTGACAGGTTGTGTTGAGATATTAAAAGATGCTAAATCCGAAAGGATTCTTACTCCTCACCCAGGAGAGATGGCAAGACTTTTAAGGTGTACAGCAAAAGATGTTCAAGAAAACAGGCTTGAAGTGGCTATTACTCTTTCTAGGGATACAGGAGCAGTTGTAGTTTTAAAGGGTTATTCTACAATAATTGCAAGCCCCACTGGACGTTTTTCAATAAATTCTTCTGGTAATTCCGGAATGGGTACAGGTGGTATGGGAGATACTTTGACAGGCATAATAGGAGCACTTCTAGCTCAGGGCTATAATGCTTTTGATGCTGCACGCATTGGTGTTTTTGCTCATGGATTAAGTGCTGATTATGCTTTGCAAATAAAGGGGCCATTTGGTTATACTGCAACTGAGGCTGCTAATTTGCTTCCTAAGGTTTGGCAAAGGATTAACGTTGGTTAGTGGGTGTGAAGTTATGTGAAAAAAGTTGGTTTGCTCTCCTAAAAGACAGACAGATCTTTGCTTGGATTATGTATGATTGGGCAAATTCTGCCTTTAGCACTGTAGTTATAAGTGCTCTTCTTGGCCCTTATTTCTCAAAATTAATTAGAAATTTTCAAGGTAAAATATTTGAAGGTTTTTTTGAGTTAGAACCTGATGCCTTTTTTCCCTTTTGTGTTTCTATTTCTGTTATCTTACAAACTTTATTCTTGCCTTTAATTGGTGCTGTAGCTGACGAAACTTCATCATTAAAGAAAGATCTTTTTATATTTTTTTCTGTATGTGGAGCTATTTTTACATGTTTTTTAGGAATCGTGCATGGAAGTTTGATACTTCTTGGTTCCATTTTTATCATTAGTAACTTTTGCTTTGGTGCCTCTTTTGCTCTTTATAATTCTTTTTTACCAGATATAAGTAGTATTCCTCTTAGAGATAGGGTAAGTAGCCTAGGATTTTCTGCAGGCTATCTTGGAGGTGCCATAGTTCTTTTTATATGTATGCTATTTTTTTATATCTTTATCTCT
>CAYMRT010000076.1:0-8088 GCA_964392885.1 uncultured Desulfobacterales bacterium
ATCCATGAGTCCGTTTGGAGCCTTATCTTTTGAACCGACGGCATGGCTTGGATCAACACAAACTGGAAGCCTTGTCAACCTATGAATAACAGGAACATGAACAAAGTCGGCCAAATTTCTATGTGGACTTCCCATTTGAGACTTTACACCACGCAAACAGAAAACGATATTTCTATTACCTTCACTTGCAATATATTCACACGCATTAAGAGACTCTTCTATTGTTAAGCCCATACCCCGTTTATATAAGACAGGAAATTCCTGTTGATTTCCAACCGCTTTAAGAAGCTCAAAGTTCTGCGCATTTCTTGTACCAATTTGAAGCATAACCCCTGTAGGCCTTCCGGCTTCTTCTAAAGCATTATATATCTCTTCTATATGAACCTCTCTGAGAACCTCCATTGCTATAATCTTAATATCATATTTCCCTGCAAGTTCAAAAACCCACGGCAAACACTTTGCTCCATGTCCTTGAAAGTCATATGGACTCGTCCTTGGCTTATAGGCACCCATCCTGGAGGTCTGTATTCCCAACTCTTTTAGGGCCTTAAAAATTGCCTCAACATATTCAGGTGTGTCAACAGCACATGGTCCAGCAAAAATAGACAAGGTATCCTGATTAAAAGTTATCCCGTTGTATGTAAAGCCAACTGGCACAAAATTTATATCATGTCTTCCAATCTGACGATATTTTGTAGAGACCCTAACAACCCTTTCAACTCCTGGCATTGCCGCAATAATTTCTTCTGGAACATTATGGGTAGGGCCTATTAGATGAATCTCTCTTACTGTTCGAGTCTCACCCTGAAGTTCCATCATGCGAATATTTAGACCAGGGAAGTTTTCTAAGAACTCATAAATCCATTTAAGCTCTGGACTATCTTTTTCTATTTCTGGCTTAAGAATTAAAATCATTTAATGAAACTACTCCTCCAGTTTAATTTTTTTTAAATAACTTGAACTATTTAACACCCAGTCGGCATTAGGTCAAGAAAGTATAAACAAACTTTATTATCTTTTTGAAGAAAACGTTTTCAGCCTATTTATTAGCTTTATAGATTAGGTGATGAATAAAGCCCTAACCAAGTAAGTCTCTTAACGCCCTCTATATTTTTACAGGCCCTTTTTAAGGCAAAGTCTTGCCCTACCACATAAGCCTTTTCTTCTGCCCTAGTTATGGCAGTATAAAACCATTTATTATTGAGCATGATAAAGTGAGAGTTTGAAAGAGGAATAACAACTATACGATATTGACTTCCTTGAGCCTTATGAACAGTAAGGGCATAGGCAAGTTCAACAATATCTCCCAAGTAGTCAAAATCATAAGAAACAACTATCCTCTCAGGATAAACTACATAAAACTGCTCTAGCTCCATATCTATTTTGACCACTAACCCCACATTTCCATTAAAAATTCGTTGAAAGCCACTTGATTTGAAAACTTTGCCTTTTTTTATAAAATCGCTCCATGACATTATTTCCATATCTTTGTTTTGAAGATGAACAACTTTGTCTCCTTCTCTAAGTTCAATACCACCTCGCTTAACCACAGGACCTGTAGCATCATCATTTAAGATCTTTTGAAGGCCAAAGTTTAAGATTTCCGTTCCTAGTTGACCAATTCTCATGGGAGTCAATACTTGAAACTCCCACACAGGATGATTCAACTTTTTTTTATATAACTTTGCTAAAGCAAATATCCTCTTTTTTATGGCCTCGTTATTCTCTTCTCTAAACTTCTTTAGCTCTGCCTCTTTTTTTTTCTTTTTTAGTGCGAAAATATTATGCCTCTCCACTCGTTCATATGAAAAATCTATCCAGCCTTTTTGATCTATGCCCTCAGGAACCTTTCCTTGTCGTATTTCATTTGCAAATATAGTAAGACGACTGTCTTCTCTTTGTCTAAAAATCTTCTTTAGATGAACAGAAGGCAAAAGGCCTGTATTTATAACATCTGAAAATACGTTTCCTGCTCCTATTGGAGGAAGCTGAGCTGGATCTCCAACCAAAATAAAAAGGGTGGAAGGACGCAAGGCTTTTGCCAGCCTATAAAATAGAGAGAGGTTTACCATGGAAGCTTCATCAAGAAGTACGACCTTATACGGAAGAGGATTTTCTGGCCCGTGTTCAAAGACATTTTCTCCTTTATATTTTAAAAGAGAGTGAATTGTTAAGGCATCGTAACCAGTAGCCTTTCTAAGGCGTGATGAAGCCATGCCAGTAAAGGCACAACAAACAATCTCTTCTTTAGATGCGTAATAACTAGTTATAAGATCAAGTATTGCCCTACAAACTGTTGTCTTCCCTGTTCCTGCATAACCAGCAAGGCCAAAAACAAGAAGAGGCTCTGTTGCAATCCTTAAGATTATTTCTTGTTGTTCCTTTGAAAATTCAACACCAAACTTATCTTCATAGTTTTTTATAAAATTTAGCACATCTTCTCTTTTTAAGATTGTTCTTTTGGTTTCTTGAGCCCTTTTTATAAAAAACTCCTTGAGCCAGTCCTCCATATATTTATATGCAGAAAGCCCCACCTCATTATTTGGCCCTAAAGTAAGTTCTCCTTCAAGAATCATTTTTTTAAGCACGCCTTCTATGCGCTTATCTTGTATCTCACTTCCTTCTCTTATAAGCAATTCTTTTAAGCCAGAAACGAGTGTATCTTTCAAAAGATAGCAATGCCCCTCTTGTTCGGCAGCCTCTATTAACACATGATTAATAGCAGCTCTAATTCTGTAGGGAGAGTCAAACTCTATTCCTAAGTTTAATGCTATTTTATCTGCCGTTTTAAATCCTATTCCGCGCACTTCTGTTAATCTGTATGGATTTTCTTTAACTATAGAAAGGCTTGAGTCACCAAAATAGTTATATATCCTTATAAGCAGATTAGGAGTTATACCTGAAGTTTCTCCTAAATATGAAGCAAGCTCTTTAAGGAATCGATGTTTCTGCCAAGACTTTAAAATAATAGCAAGTCTCTTTTCTTTTATGCCTTTTACTTTTAAAAGCTCTTCTGGACGATTATCCAGGATCTCAACCAACTCTTCCTCTCCATAGGTATCAATCAGCTGACTAGCAAGCTTTTCTCCCACCCCTTTTACAACTTTACTTAAAAAAAACAAAAGTTCGCTTCCAAGAATCTTATACTTACCAAAATCGAACTGGCGTCCATATTTGGACATTTGCCAGTTTCCTTCAAACTCAATCTCTGCCCCTATAACAGAGGCATTATTTATAATCTCTGGGATGTATCCTTTGACTGTAAAACGACCGCCTCTTTTAGGCTTGACCTTTAAGATGGCAAAACCATTTTGGGGATTTGAATATGTAACTCTTTCAACTGTCCCTCTGAGTTTAATCATTCAATTTACTTTTTCTTTCTTGGATCTAGATAATCCCTTAACGCCTCACCTAATAAATTATATCCTAACACAGTAATTAATATGGCAAGTCCCGGAAAAACAGAAAGCCACCAGGCAATTTCAAGATTATCTTTACCTTCTGTTAACATATTACCCCAACTAGGTGTTGGTGGTTGAACGCCTATTCCAAGAAAACTTAAGGCACTTTCTGTAAGAATGGCACCTCCAATCCCGAGGGTTGCTGAAACCAAAATAGGGGCAATAGCATTAGGTAAGATTTCGCTAAACAAGATATTAAAATCACTAGCGCCTGAAATTTTTGCAGCAAGCACAAAATCTCTTTTTCTAAGGCTTAAAAACTCAGCTCTAACAAGCCTTGCAACCCCCATCCAACTAGTTAAACCGATAACAATCATTATGTTCCAAATGGAGGGTTCTAAAAAGGCAATTACTGCCATTATTAAAAAAATACTTGGAAAACAAAGCATAATATCAACAAAGCGCATTATAAGCCCATCTATCCACCTGCCATAATACCCAGCAATTGCCCCTAAAACAGTACCAACAAAAGTTGCAATACCAACAGCCACAAAGCCAACTAAAAGAGATATCCTTGAGCCAAAAATCAATCTGGAAAAAAGGTCTCTTCCAAGAGAATCTGTGCCTAACAAATGATCCCAAGAAGGAGGTTCAAGAATATGAAAGGTATCAATCTTTTGAGGATCATAAGGGGCAATATATGGAGCAAATATCGCAACAAAGGCCAACCCCAAAACTATAATCAATCCTATTAATCCGAGAGGCTGCGAGCAAAACTCTTTAATTTGCTTTATCTTACCCTTTATTATAAACATACTCTAAAAAGGAATCTGTCTTTTATTCCTGAGACTGAAGCCCTGTACGTACCCTAGGATCAACTGCAGCATAGCCAATATCTGCCAAAAGATTTCCAAGAAGTGTCAAAATAGACACTATCACCAAGTTCCCCATAAGGACAGGATAATCTCTGGCCATCACGCTTGACCACATAAGCTGGCCCACTCCAGGGATCGCAAAAATAGACTCAAAAATAACGCTTCCTCCAATAAGTCCAGGAACAGAAAGACCTAATATGGTTATCAAGGGCAAAAGGGCATTTCTTAAGGCGTGTCTGTAAACAACTACCTTTTCTGAAAGGCCTTTTGCCCTTGCTGTTGTAATATAATCTTGCCTTAAAACCTCCAACATAGATGAACGGGTATATCTGGAAAATCCAGCCAGTCCACCAACAGCAGAAACAAATACAGGAAGAATTAAATGTTTTGCCCAGTCAATAACTTTTTCAAAGCTACTCATTTGGTCATAACCCATTAATGTGTGAAGACCAGAAACAGGAAGAACTCCAAGCTTTATACCAAAGAAAAGCATTAACAAAAGAGCAACCCAAAAGGCAGGAGCAGCATATGCGATAAATACTAAAACTGTAGTTACCTGATCAAAGAGAGAATTTTGCCTAACAGCTGCCTTAACACCAAGAGGCACGGCAACTATCAAAATCAACGCCATAGATAAAACATTTATCAAAATAGTAATAGGTAACCTTTCCTTTATCTTGTCCCAGACCATTCTTCTATCTGGAGAAAAAGACCTGCCAAGGTCAAGTTGTAAAAGCCCCTTAAGCCACTTTGCATATTGAACATAAAGAGGCTTATCTAGGCCATATTGAGCCCTTAACCTTTGTCTCATTTCAGGAGTCATTTTAGGGTTAAAATCTGCTTGGAGGCTCATTGGCTCACCAGGAGCAAGATGCATTACAAAAAAAGAAATAATAGTTATACCAAAAAAGGTTGGAACCAAGCTAAGGAGTCTTTTTAATAACCAAAATAAAAAGTCCATATCATCAAAATAGAAAATTTTCCATTAAGGCATAATATATTTCTGCTCGTTTTTAGGCACCCACCATCTTATAAAATTGTAACTTATTCCGGCAGGAGCTGGCTTAATCCCTCTAAATCGTGCATGAATCATTGGCAAAGACATTGGTACATATAAAAAAGTATAAGGTTGATCTTCTGCCAAGATTTCTTGAATCTTAAAATAAATCTCTTTTCTCTTTGTTTTATCAAAAGTTCTTCTACCAGCAAGAAGAAGCCTATCAACTTCCTTATTTTTATACCCGATAAAGTTTAGTTGCTTTGGTCCAGTTTTAGATGAATGCCATATATCATAAATGTCTGGATCTTGTCCTAGTGTCCAGCCCAGAATTACAGCTTCAAATCTACGCTTATCAATAAAATCATTAATAAAGGCTGTCCATTCTAATTGTCTAATTTTCATATCTATGCCAACTTGTTTGAGCCTATACTGAATTATTTGTGCGGTTTTGTCCCTAAGAGGGTTTCCTTGGTTTGTAAGCACAGTAAACCGAAAGGGCATACCATCCTTATCAAGGATGCCATCTCCATCAGTATCCTTCCAGCCACAGGCAGCCAATAGTTTTTTTGCCTTTTCTGGATTGTAAGGATAACGTTTTACATTAGGATTATAAAACCAGGCATCAGGTTTGTAAGGACCAGTAGCAACAACCCCAAGCCCTAGCAGTACACCTCTTATGATCTCTTTTTTATCAATGGCATAAGATATTGCCTGTCGCACCCTTTTATCTTTAAAAAAAGGGTGTCTTAAATTGTAGCCAAGATATGTATACGAAAAAGATAAATATTTGTATTTTTTGAAATTTTTCCTAAAAAAACTGGTATCTGTCTGCCTTTTATACTGTATTGGAGACAAGCCCATCCAGTCAAGACCGCCAGCCTTAAGTTCCATAAACATGGTAGCAGGATCAGGAATTATCCTCATAATATATCTATCTAAATAAGGGCGACCATCAAAATAGTTGTCATTTGCCTCAAGCTCTATTCGCTCTTGAGTCTTCCAAAGGCGAAACTTGTAAGGTCCAAGCCCTATAGGATGTCTAGCAAGAGGGCTTTGAGTTATATCTTTACCCTTTAAAATATGTTCTGGCAAAACAACAATATTTCCCCAAGAGCTGAGAGCTGGAGCAAAAGGTTCTTTATATACAACTTTAAAGGTATAAGGATCTGGAGCCTCTGCCTTTTCAACCTCTAAAAAATCCCCTGCATATGCAGTGGGAGTCTTTGGATCAATAATGGTATTAAATCCAAAAAGCACATCTTTTGAGGTAAACTCTACTCCATCCTCCCATTTAACACCCTTTTTTAGGTGAAAAACAATCGTTTTTCCGTCATTACTCACCTCCCAACTCTCAGCCAAATCTCCCACCAAATTCAGGTCCTTATCATATTTCACAAGTCCATTGTAAATAAGAGAAGCAATTTCATGAGAAGTAGCATCGGAGGCAAGCATTGGAATCAAGGTAGAAGCATCTCCAATGGAGCCAACAACTATTGCATCACCATAATCTTGTGCATTGCCGTAATTTAAAAAAAGACCTACAGACAAAACCAATAGACAAAATAGAAAGCTAGGCCTTATCAGCTTACTTTTAAGATGCATTTGCTCTGGCCTTTAAGGCTTCAACACATGAGTAAGGAATTTGCAAATTACCCTTACCTATACCGAGCTTAATTTTGGGCTTAGCCTTTCCGTGATAGTCACTTCCTCCAGTAACAATCAAGCCTAACTCTTTTGAAATATCTAAACATACTCGAGTAAAAGCTTGGTCATGCTCACTATAATAACACTCAACCCCTAAAAGTCCCTGATCCTTTAATGCCGAGATTGCATCTTTTAGCTTGTTTTCTTCTTTTATTTGAAGTGAAAACGGATGAGCCAATACAGGCACTCCACCAGAGTCTTTTATCACTTCTATAGCTTCTTGCGGCTCAAGAATTGACTTTGGTGCATATGCCTTTGCACCCTTTTTAAGATAATATTCAAAAGCCTCTTCAACAGAACCAACAAACCCCTTTTTAACCATCAAACGAGCAAAATGAGGTCTGCCAATTTGCCCTCCTTGGGCAATCTCTTTCAGTTCATCCATTGTGATTGAAAAACCAAGTTGATTTAACTTTTCGATTATCCTTGGATTTCTATTAGCTCTTGCCTGCTGCACCTTTTTAAGCACTTTTTTAAGTTCTGAAGCATTAGGATCTATAAAATATCCAAGAACATGCATGTTTCCAGAAGGATAATTTACGCTAAGCTCCACTCCAGGAACAAACTCTATACCCAAATCTTGCGAAGCCCTTTTTCCCTCTAAAAGACCATCTGTGGTATCATGATCTGTAATAGCAATAGCACTAAGACCAATTTTTTTAGCCAAACCAATCAACTCATATGGAGTATCTGAACCATCAGAAGCAATAGTATGAGTATGAAGATCGCAAAGTTTCATAATATCTAAAGCTTCCTTAATATTTCGATCTTTGCCTTTTCCCTTTGATGCTTAAGCCAATTTGCAAAGGCATTTTGTACTTTCTGATTCCTAAGTTGCTCTTTTATCGTCTTCTTTGCATCTTTAAATTTTTCCAAATCGGCATCATCTTTAAATCCTTTCAAATGAATTACATAAAAAGCCCTGCCGTTTTCAACAACATCATCTGGATATGGCTTCTTTTCAGACAAAGAAAGGGCCTTTTGGGCAACGTTAATTGGTAGCTTACCCTTTGCGGAATGATCTTGCCTTTTATAGAAACCTGTATTTTGAACCTTAAGGCCATACTTTTGAGATGCCTTTTCAAGACCATTTTTCTTTGCATATTCA
>CAYMRT010000077.1:0-4271 GCA_964392885.1 uncultured Desulfobacterales bacterium
AAGTAGTATTTATAAGTATATCTCCTTTTAGATCTTTTACTTCTGAAAGAGAATAGGCGCTACAGTTAAACTCTCGTGCTAAAGCCTTTGCCTTATCCAAAGTCCTATTACAAATACGAACTTTTGCTCCCTTTTTTATAAGCCCATAACAGATTGCTCTAGATGAGCCTCCTGCACCAAGCACAACAACTTCTTTTCCTGCCAGTTTTGTACGCTTTTCAATAGGTAAAACACCTCCAAGCCAGTCAGTATTTATACCAATTAAAATTCCGTTAGAGTTTTTAACTGTATTACAGGCTCCTATTTGTTCAACAGTTTGATCTACCTTATCCAAGTAGGTAATAACCTTTTGTTTATTAGGGATTGTTACAGAATAACCCTTAATGCCAAGGCATCGCATGGCGTCAAGGGCTGCTTTTGTGTCTTTTGTTTCAAAGGCCAAATAAACTGCATCAATGTTTAAGGCCCTGAATGCACAGTTATGCATTACAGGGCTAAGACTGTGCTTTACAGGGCTCCCTATTATACCAAAAAGAGCGGTACTTGCACTTATTTTGATATCTCTCAAATTATTTTGCTACTCCTTTGACAGTTCTGCTTTTACCCAGTTGAGCAAGCTACCTGCTGCTAAAATAAAGCGGTCTCTTTCAGATAGATCGAGTTTTGCCTGAAAGGTATATCCATCTGAATTTTTTATTGTTACACTTTTTGCGCCAGATAAAAGGGCCTCTCTAAGACCAGGTATAGTAAGGTGATCCCCTTGGTGGATTTTGTCATAGTCATCTGGATTTTCAAAGGTAAGTGGTACGATTCCAAAATTAATGAGATTTGCCTTATGTATTCTTGCAAAACTTTTTACCAGTTTTGCTCTAACTCCTAAATATCGTGGAGCTAGAGCTGCATGTTCTCTTGATGATCCTTGGCCGTAGTTTTCGCCTCCAACTATAATAACACTTCCTGACTTTTGAGCCCTTTCTGGGAACGTAGGATCTATTGCAGAAAATACATACTTACTGATCTCTGGTACATTGCTTCTTAATGGTAGTATTTTACTCCCTGCTGGCATTATATGATCAGTGGTTATATTATCTTCTACTTTTAGGGCAACCTCTACTGTTAAATCCTCTGGAAGCGGTTCAAAATCTGGTAGGGGTTTAATATTAGGCCCTCTAATGATTTCTATATTAGAACCATCTTCAGGAGGTGTAATAATTCCATTATCATTAATTACATATTTGTGAGGAAGTTCGATCTCTGGTGCTTCTCCAAGATCTCGTGGGTCTGTAATTACTCCTTTTATTGCAGATGCTACTGCTGTTTCAGGGCTACAAAGATAAACCTTGTCGTTTTTAGTGCCACTTCTGCCTGGGAAATTTCTAGTAAAAGTTCTAAGAGAAATGGTACCTGTTGCAGGTGCTTGGCCCATTCCAATGCACCCAAGACATCCGCATTGGTGAATTCTTGCACCTGCATGAATAAGTGTTCTAAGGGCACCAGCTAAGTCTGCATTTTCAAGGACCTGTCTGCTTCCTGGATTTATTTCAAAACTAACATCATTACTTATCTGATGATTTTCAAGTGCCTTAGCAGCTACAAGGATATCTCTATAAGAGGAATTGGCACATGAGCCAATTATTACCTGAGCAACTGGCTGACCAGCTACTTCTTTTACCTTTACAACATTATCAGGGGAAGAAGGGCAAGCGATCATTGGTTCAAGAGCCGATAAATCTATCTCAATTACTTGTCCATATTGGGCATCTTCATCAGCTACAAGTTCAATCCAATGCTCAGCCCTTTCTTGTGCTTCAAGAAATTCTTTGGTCACTTCATCAGACGGAAATACGGTGCCTGTGGCTCCTAGCTCTGTTCCAAGATTTGCGATTGCTCCTCTATCGGTAACTGAAAGAGTTTTTACTCCTGGACCAAAATATTCAATTACTTTTCCTACACCACCCTTAACACTAAGCCTTCTAAGTAGTTCAAGGATTACATCTTTAGCAGAAACCCAAGGGCTAAGCTTGCCAGTTAAATATACTCCTAGAACTTCTGGCATATTTAGATGAAATGGCTGTCCTGCCATCGCCATTGCTACATCAAGCCCACCTGCTCCAATTGCAAGCATTCCACAACCACCTGCAGTTGGAGTGTGGCTATCAGAGCCAAGTAAGGTCTTGCCTGGTATGGCGAACCTTTCAAGATGTACCTGATGACAGATTCCATTGCCTGGCTTTGAGAAGTAGATTCCATAGCGGGCAGCTATAGATTGAAGGAACCTGTGGTCATCCGCGTTTCTAAAGTCTGACTGTATTAGATTGTGATCTACATAGCTAACAGAAAGCTCTGTTTTAACTCTATTGATACCTATTGCCTCAAACTCTAAATACGCCATGGTTCCAGTGGCGTCTTGAGTTAAAGTTTGATCGATTTTAATGGCTATTGGGTTGCCAGGGGTCATTTGACCCTTGACAATATGATTTGCTATAATTTTTTCTGTAACTGTAAGTCCCATATATGCTCAATTCTCCTTTGTCTAATTTTGTGGTTTGTTCCCGTTGCCATTACCATTTTTTTTCCAAAGGCATACCCTCATTGGTGGGATGTTTAAAAACTCCATTTCAACATGTTCTTCTCCCATTATAGGTTTGCACAAAGAGATTACCCTTTTGCTTAATTGATAAGCTACAAAACGTCCGTCTGGGGCAAGTGCTTCATGGATAGCTCTTATGATTTGAGAGCCACATTCAGGACTCATTGTGGAAAACGGAATTCCAGAAATAACAGCTTCTGGCGAGCTTAAATTGTTTTCTTTTAATATTTCCACAAGTTTTCTGGCATCACCATGATATGCAATAAGACGCTTGTCCGGGATTTCTTTTATAATATTGTAAAAATTAGGGTTGATTTCTATTGAAAGGAGTTTGGCATCAGGGGCCATAGCCTTTAAAATTGCCTTGGTAGTACAACCAGTTCCTGGACCAAGCTCTACAATTGTTTTTGCAGAGTTAACTTTTGCCTTTTCAACAACACGTCTTACCAATGCCTGTGAACTTGGTATTACAGAACCAATTTGTAATGGGTGTTTTAAAAATTCCTGAAAAAAGAACAAACATCCATTCATTACTGACGGAAAAAGGCCTAGACGTTCTTTTCTTGTTTCCATAACAAAATATATTCCTCCTAAAAAATTTATCCTCTCCCAAGTTAGGGTAATTTATAAAGTAAAAGATTGTGGTTTTGCAACAATTCTTATAAAAAAAATTATGGTCATAGGGATTATTTTTAAGAAGATATTAATATGAAATTTGAACTTGTGAAAGAAATATATTGCAGGAAGGCCTTTTTGCCAAACTAGCAGACAAAAAGGCCTAAAAAGTAAAAGTTAGAGTTATTGCGGATCGATTACATTCCAGCCTCTGTTTCTCATACAATTGATATAAGCTTGTTTATACTTTCTTTCTGCATCAACAGCCTTATAGGTACCACCACCTATTCCACCGGCAGCAGCACCAATAGCTGCCCCTTTACCTGGGTCTCCAACTGCAGCACCAATAGCAGCACCTGCAGCAGCACCAATAGCTCCTCCTATTAAACCGCCTTTTACAGCCTCACCTGGGGTATAACCAGATACCTTTTGGGCTAACATCTTGCATTCTGCTAAGTCTCGAGTGTAATTTCTCCCTGTAGTAGGAGCAGGCGCAGGGGGAGGAGGGTAAGCAGCAGGAGGAGTAGCAGTAGCTGGAGGAGGAGATGGTGGCGGATATGCAGCTTGAGGTGGCGGAGTTGGAGTATTTTGAGGTGGAGGTGGTGGCGGAGGCGGTGGATACTGTTGTGGATATTGGCTATAGGTTCCTGGATAAGTATTTGGATCAACAGTTGGAGTCCAGCCACTTTGAGAGGCACATGAAGAAAGCATGGCCAAAGTTGCCAAAATAGACAGCAGTCTTAAAATCATAATAAGTCCTCCTAATACTTAATATTTTTAAACTTAAAGACTACAAATTTTATACCAAAAATTAATCAACTAGATTATGTCTTTTTTGCAAACTAGTTTTAACCTTTTACAAAATATAAACATAAGACAAAAAAATGTCACGTATTCGACAAAATTGTCGAAAAAATATTAATTCTGGAGTTATAAAAAATTAATTGAAATATTTGTCCTTATAGATATAAGAGTCTAAAAATTAAATCTTTTGAGGATAGTAATGGATACTGTTATTGAAAAACGACTCTTGAGATTAAGAAAAAGTATGGTTGCAAGAGGGCTT
>CAYMRT010000078.1:0-2316 GCA_964392885.1 uncultured Desulfobacterales bacterium
CAAGTGCCTTAACTATTTCTGAAAATGATTTTTACACTATTTTAGCCGAAGCTCAAAATGCGTCTAAAAATACCTTAAAGGCCTCTAAACAGGAAAATATTAAAAAATTTACTTTAAAAAATGGGCTCACTGTGCTTTGTCAAGAAAGCCACGACCTTCCTACGGTGGCAATGAAACTGATTATTCCAGGTGGACTTAGATATGAAACCCCAAAAAATAATGGCATATTTTATATGCTTGCCAAGTCTTGGACCAAAGGAACAAGATTTCATAGTGCAGAGTCCATCTCGGAACTAATTGATGAGATGGGGGCAGATATAAACGGATTCTCTGGCAAAAACTCATTTGGATTAACCGCACGTTTTACTAGCAGTGTTTTTAACAAAGGTCTTAAACTTTTTTCTGAAATATTATTAAATCCTAGCTTTCCTCAAAGTGAGATAGAAAAATTAAAGCCTTTAATACTTGCTCAAATTAAAAAGCAAGATGACTACATGCCTAGAGTTGCTATTAAGGAATTTAAAAAACTTCTTTTTAGTCCTCACCCATATGGTATGGATGTATTAGGCACCCCTGAAAACGTAATGGCCTTTAATAGCGATGAATTAAAATCAATTTACAATGAATTTGTTGTTCCAGATAGGGCTATTTTAGCAATAGTTGGCGATATTGAACCTAATATATTAAAAGAGCAATTAGAGTCTCTACTTAGCTCTTGGCGGAATGAATCGGAATCATTTCTTCCAACTCCTCCAGCGCCTGCTCATTTTACCACTCCAAAGGTGGCAACCATACATAGAAACAAACAACAAGAGCATATTGTCTTAGGATTTATGGGCATAGGACTTTTAAATAAAGATAGATATGCCCTTGAAATATTAAATGCTATCTTGTCAGGACAAGGCGGAAGACTTTTTACTACACTTAGAGATAAGGAATCTCTTGCTTATGCAGTAACTTCTTTTGTAGATTTTGGTATAGATTATGGTCTTTTTGCAACATATATTGCTTGTTCTCCTCAAAAGAAAAAAGCTGCTCAAAAGGGACTTTGGAGAGAAATATACAGAATACAACAAGAACCTCCGAGTAAAGAAGAACTAGAGAGGGCAAAAAATTGGCTAATTGGCAGATATCAAATATCGCTTCAAACTCCTGGGGCAAAAGCAATGGATATGGGTCTAAATGAGCTTTATGGTCTTGGATATGATTTTTACCAAAAATATCCAGATAAAATTAGGAGTGTTACCCCTGAAGAGGTACAAAAAGCTGCCAAAAATTATCTTAACTCAAGCAAATATGTATTAGTCATTGTAGGACCATAGTTAAGTAATTATGAAAAAGGTTTTTCTAATTGTAAAACATCAGGGAGAAAAAGGGCCGAGAGTAGCCAAGGAAGTGGAGTCATTTTTAAAAAATAAGGGCATAGCCATAAACAAGGGAGAACTGCATAATGACGATGAAGCCATCGTTGTTGTTGGAGGAGATGGAACGCTATTGCATGTGGCCTCTTTGGCATTTAAAAGGCAAATTCCACTTTTAGGAATAAATGCAGGCGGTCTTGGTTTCTTAACAGAAGTTCATACTGACGAAATGAAAGAAGCCCTTGATAGCCTCATTAAGGAACGATTCAAACTAGATGAAAGAATGGTCCTTTCTGTTAAGGTATTTAATGGAAAGAATAAGCTTATAAAAGAATATATTGCATTAAATGAAGCAGTAATAACTAAGGGCGCACTTTCAAAGATCATACAAATTCATACATGGGCAGATGGTGACTATTTGACTACATATAAAGGAGATGGGCTTATTATATCAACAGCAACTGGCTCAACAGGATATAACCTTTCTGCAGGAGGGCCCATTGTACACCCAAGCCTTGAAGTAACCATATTAACTCCAATCTGCCCATTTGCTTTGAGTGCCAGACCTCTTATACTTTCTGGAAATACCACAATCAAAGTAAAGGTTCAAAATATCCAGGAAGAAGTCTGTTTGGATATTGATGGACAAGTTGGTCTTCATCTAGAGGATGATTATTTTATAGAGATTACTAGAATGCAAGATAAATTAAAACTGGTAAAGACACCTCATAGAGATTACTTTACAATTCTTCGTGAAAAGCTCGGTTGGACAACAGGAATAGCATTATAATAATAGCAAAAAAGCCCTGAAAAAAATTATTCAGGGCATATTATTATGCTGCCTCAGCCTCTTCCTCCTCTTTTTTTACTTTGGAAAGAAGCCTTTCCTTTTCGCGTTCCATGGCCTCTTTACCTGCCTCTAAAGCACTTTCTAAAACTGCCTTTTTTGATTCAA
>CAYMRT010000079.1:0-7300 GCA_964392885.1 uncultured Desulfobacterales bacterium
CTGTTTTTGGGTGAAATAGAATCTCTAGGATTTGGCTTTTTAATTCAGACAGTCCTCTTCCTGACTTTGCTGAGATGTCGAGTATAGGTTCAAAACCTGTTTCATAAAAATCAACACATCTAAGTTTTTTTTCTCTAGAGTCAATTTTATTTACAACTGCAAGGGCTGGCTTTGGGCTTTTTCTAGCCATATCCACCAAAATAAAATCGTCTGTTACCAGCCCCTCTTTACCATCAAACATGAGAAGCAAAAGATCAGCTTCCTTTATGGCCAACTCTGTTTGCCTAAGCACTTCTTTTGAGAGGGGGTCATCTAGATCAGTGGCAATTCCGCCTGTATCAATAAGAATTGCCCTTTTGCCTTTTAAAGAAAATTCGCCATAGCGTCTGTCTCTTGTTAAGCCTGGCCTTTCTGCCACAATTGCATCTTTTGAGCGTGTAAATCTATTAAAAAGCGTAGATTTGCCAACATTTGGCCTGCCAATTAATGCAATCTTAGGAGGTTTTTTCATTGTTGTCATAATAATATCTACGAATAGTAGTCCTTTTTTGTTTTTTAGATTAATATAGCATGTGTAAAAAATAGTTGCTTTTTAATTTGCTTCAAGACCGTTGGACTTAAATTAAAGTTTATTAAGGGGGATAACTATGTCAAAAAGGGCAATGATTATACTGGCTCCAGGCTATGAGGAGCTGGAGGCTGTGGCTGTTATAGATATGCTTAGAAGGGCTGGCATTGAAATAAAAATAGTTGGGCTTGAAGAAGGTCCAATCCCTTCTGCACGAGACGTTAAGATAGTGCCAGATTGTACCTTGGATGAAATAAAAGATGAAAAATTTGATCTTATTGTTCTTCCTGGAGGTCTTGACAGCACAGAAAGGCTTGCAAAAGATGAGAGAGTGATAAATATGTTAAAGAGACAGCTTGATGAAGAGCGACTTGTTGGAGCAATTTGTGCAGCTCCTACAGTGTTAGACAGACACGGTCTTTCTAAAGATAAAACCATTACTTGTCATCCTGTTTGTCAGGAAGCAGTAAAAAATTCAAGGCTTTCTCAAAATAGGGTAGTTACAGACGGGCTTTTAATAACGAGTCAAGGGCCAGGGACAGCTCTTGAGTTTGCCTTAAGGCTTGTTGAGCGTCTGGCAGGGACTGAGAAAATGAATGAGGTAAATAAAGGAGTACTTGCTAAGCTAGATTAAAAAAGAAAATATGCCTAAAAAAACTAAAAAAACTAAAAAAACACAAAAGCACACTAAAAAGGAGCATGAGGCGGCCTTACCTCCTATTCCTCAACAACCTACTGATATTATTCCTGTTGATGCAGATAATCTTCAACGCTATCTTGCTGAGATCAATAAATATCCGCTTCTTTCTAGAGAAGAGGAAGAGGCCCTTACAAAGGCCTATTATGAAACAAAAGATCCGGTGTTAGCTCATAAGATTGTTACATCAAACCTAAGACTTGTTGTTAAGATAGCATTAGACTTTCAAAAGTTTTGGATGCAAAATTTTTTGGATCTCATTCAAGAGGGAAATGTTGGTTTGATGCATGCAGTTAAAAAGTTTAATCCCTATAAAGGTGTTAAGTTTTCTTATTATGCGTCTTTTTGGATAAAGGCCTATATTTTAAAATTTATAATGGATAATTGGCGCTTGGTGAAAATCGGCACTACTCAGGCTCAGAGAAAACTGTTTTATAATTTGAATAAAGAAAAAGAAAGTTTACGAGCCCTTGGATTTGAGCCTGTTCCAAAGTTAATCTCTCAAAGGTTAAATGTTTCTGAGCAAGATGTTATTGATATGGAACAAAGAATGGGTTCCTGGGAGGTTTCGTTAGATGCGCCAATTAAAGATGACTCCGAAGATAGCTATTTGGAGTTTATTCCAAGTAAGGAGCCAGGAGTTGAGACATCTATTGCCAATCAGGAAATGGAGGAAAAGCTTAAAGAGAAGTTACAAGAGTTTGCTGCAACTTTAAAGGATAGAGAGAAGATAATATTTGAGCAAAGATTAATGGCAGAAGAGCCTAAGACATTGCAAGAAATTGGTAAAGAATTTGGGGTCTCTCGCGAAAGAGTTAGGCAAATAGAGGCTCGTCTTAAGAAAAAACTTGCAAAGTTTTTAAAAAGTAAGCTTCCTGATGTAATCCCAAATTTTTTAAAGGAATAGTATATAGCAATGAAAATAGAAGTCTTAATTATTTCCTTAGTTATTATCTTTTTAAGCTTCTTTTTTAGTCCAGTTCATGCATTGGGAGCTAAGGCCTTTGAATCAAAGGCAGAATCGTATGCCGCATATATGATGGGGTTAAAGGATATTTCTCATGGGAAAATTGCAGAAGCTCAAGAGTGGTTTAAAAGGGCCTACGACTTAGACAGGGAATCAGTAGCTATATTAAAGCAGCTTTCGCAGACCTCTATCCGCCTTGGCAATCTTGAAGATGCTGAACAGTGGATTGAAAAGGCTTTAGAGCTTGAGCCCAAAAATTTAGATCTATTAGTGCTTTTAGCAAAGATTTATATACACAGAAATAAAACTGGCGATGCCATTTTTGCACTTGAACAAGTGGTTAAAGAGGCACCGGAAAACGAGCAGGCACTTCTCATGCTCGGCACCCTTTACGCTGAAAAACATATGTGGCAAAAGGCCAGAAAATATTTAGAAAAAGTAGTTTCTTTAAATGGCCAAAAAAGTTTTGTTGCCTTTTACTTTTTAGGAAGGATAGCCAAGGAAGAGGCTAATTATCTTTTAGCAGAAAAATATTTTCAAGAGGCATTAAATAAGAACACCTTCTTTACTCCAGCTCTTTTTGAACTTGCTGATACTTATGAAAAGGAAGGCAAGATAGAAGATGCAATAGATACCTATAATTCTGTATTGCTAAGGCAAAAAGACAATCTTAAGGCCAGACAACGGCTTCTTTTTCTCCTTTTAGAAAAGGGTGAAAAAGAAGATGTCTTAAAACAGATACAGGCCTTAAAAAGTCTTTCAATGGGAGATCTAAACGTTCAATTTAAGATTGCCTTAGTGCTTCTTCAGCTTGATATGCCAAAAGATGCCCTTCAAATATTAGATAATCTTAGTAAGGTCATGCCAGACAATCACCAGATAGCGTTTTACAAGGGGCTGGCATTAGAAAACTTAGGTCAAATAATTGATGCTGAAGAAATTTATGCCTCTATACCACTTAATGAAAGAACAGGGATTGAGGCTTTAACAAGAAGAGCCAGGATCCTTGCTCATCTAAAGGAGCTTAAAAAGGCAGTAAAGATATTGAAAGAGGCCATCCTTCATCATCCGGAAGAAAGGGCTTTATATGTGACCCTTTCATCTATTTATGAGAAGAATGGCTTTCAAGATAAGGCTGTAGAGATCCTGAAAGAAGGCATTAAAAAAAATCCTGTCGATAGGGCATTAATAATGACCCTAACAATGCTTTTAGATCAATTTGGCAAAAAGAAAGAAGCCATTGCTTGGGCACAAAAGGCTTTGAATACAGATTCTAATTATGTACCTGCGTTAAATTATATTGCTTATACTTATGCAGAACTCGGTATAAATTTAGACGAAGCTGAAGAGCTTGCTCAAAAGGCAGTGAATCTTTCTCCTGAGGACGGTTATGTGGTTGATACCCTAGGATGGGTCTATTTTAAAAAAGGGATGTATAAAAAGGCATTAAGTACAATACTAAAGGCAAAAAAGCTTGTGCCAAACGATCCAATTATTATGGAGCATATTGGAGATATATACTTTTCAAGGCAACAATTTAATAAGGCATATAAAGAATATAAAGAGGCTTTAGGGAAAGTAAAAAATAAAAGGGATAAAAAGCGCATTAAAAAAAAATGTGAAAGGGCAAAAGAGGCAATATCTGATATGCCTGATTATTAAACTGTCCTCTTGATAGCAGGAATTATATTTGTTATCAGTTGACAGCAATAATATTTTTATTGCTAAACTTTTGTTTGTCAGAAGGGAGGAGTTGTCATTACCATCCAAGAGAAGAGATGTGCCATCTCGATAGAGTCTATATCAAAAGTTTATAAGGAAGATGGACGAGAGAACTTGGTCCTAAAGGATTTAAGTTGTCAGTTTTTTGAAAATGAATCTGTTGCCATTGTTGGTGCCTCTGGGGTTGGAAAAACAACTCTTCTACATCTAATTGGAACTTTGGATAAACCTACTAAGGGGAAAATAGTTCATTTTGGAAATGATATTTTTGCATGGCCAGATAAGAAGCTGTCTTATTTTAGAAATTCAAAAATTGGCTTTGTATTTCAATTTCATCACTTATTGCCAGAGTTTAGTGCCATTGAAAATGTAATTATGCCCTGTCTTTTAGCTGGAGATAATATCAAATATGCCCACAAAAGAGCAAAAGAACTGTTGTTTTTTTTAGGTCTTGAGGGAAAAGAAGATTTAAATGTTAAAAAACTATCTGGTGGTGAACAGCAAAGGGTCGCACTTGCTAGAGCACTTATAAAAAAACCACAACTTATTTTGGCAGATGAACCAACAGGCAACTTAGATGAAAAAAGCGGTCTTAATGTGGCTAAGTTGCTTTTTAAGATTAGAGAAGAAACAAAGGCAACCTTGATAATTGTAACTCATAATCTCACTTTGGCACGCATGACAGATAGGTGTATTGGTCTAAGGGCAGGAAAAACTGTAAATGTGCCAAAGGAAGGATTAGCAGAATTTGTAATGGATGAAGCAGCATGAAAAGATATACTTTATTTGTAACTTTCTTTTTATTTTCTTTTATCTTTTTAAGTTCTTTTTGCTCACCAGATCTGTCTAATGCTTCTTTAAAAGAAAAGTTATCAACAGTTTCTATAACTCTATTCCCCTTTAACTATATTGGGCCAAAAGATAAAGCTGCTGTTTCAAAATCAATATTTAAAGAATTTAAAGCAAATTTAGAGGCAAAGGGCCATGTTGTTTCGGTTGTAAAGGCTCAGATAAATACTCCTGTAGATGCCAGAAAGAAACTTGAGGAGACTGGCTCAGATTATGGAATTTACGGGATTGTATCCAAATTAGGGAAAATAGTTAGTATTGACTTGTACATAGTAAATAAAAAATCTCCAGATAAAAAGCCGCTTGTTGCCTTTGTTCAGGGCCCAGAAAATAAGACACTTGGACTTACAAAACTGTTAGTAAGTAAGGTGGAGCAGACCTTTTTAATCCCATTTAAGGTTGCAAAGGTTCAGATTGAAGGGAACAAAAGGGTAGGAACTGATGCAATTCTCCAAAATATAAAAACTGCAGAAGGTGAACTATATGATCCAGAACTTATTTCTGAAGATATAAAGGCAATATATAAAATGGGCTATTTTGACGACTGTGAAGTTGATGTTGAAGATACTGTTGATGGCAAGATCGTTACTTTTATGGTTAGAGAAAAGCCTGCTATAAGAAAGATTGTTTTTGAAGGGAACAAGGAAATCGACAATGACAAGATAAAGGATGTATTAAGTCTTAAGCCCTATACTGTAATAAAAGAAAAGGCCCTTCAAGAAAGTGCTGAAAAAATAAAGGCACTATATGCTGAGAAGGGTTATGCAGGAACAACAGTTACGGTGTCTATTCGTCCTGTATCAAATCAGGCGGCAGATGTAGTTTTTGAAATTAACGAAGGAGAAAAGGTTCACATCAAGAGTATTACCATTGAAGGCAATAAGGCATTTTCTGACGATGAATTAAAAGACATCATGGAAGTTAGTGAAAAAAAGCCTTGGTGGACCCCAAGTTTGAAAAACATTATGGGCCTTATTCAAGGCAGTGCTGGAGTGCTTAAATGGGATGCCCTTGACAGAGATGTTGGCAGAATAACCGCCTTTTATCACAATCATGGCTATGTTGATGCAAAAGTGGGAAAGCCCCGCGTTGAAAGAAAAGATGCAGAGCTTTACATAACTATCCCTCTTCAAGAGGGAGAAAGATATGGAGTGGGAAATATTGATATTGAAGAAGACTATTTTAAGGATAAAAAGCGCCTGTTAGCTAATCTTGAAATAAAAAAGATGGATTATTTTAGTCAGGAAGTCCTTAGAAAGGACATTATGAATCTTACTAACTTATATGCAGATCAAGGATTTGCCCATTGTAACATATCTCCAAGAATCGTAAAAGATCCTGAGAAAAAAGTGGTAAATATCCAGTTAGTAGTAAATAAAGGGCCAAAGGTTGTCTTTGAAAGGATCAATATATCAGGAAACACCAGGACAAGAGATAAGGTAATTAGGCGAGAGCTCAGGGTGATGGAGCTTATGCCATTTAGTGCGACTGGTCTTAAAAGGAGTAACGATAGGTTGAGAAGACTTGGCTATTTTGAAGATGTTGAAATTACTCCAAAGCCTGGAAGAGATGAGTCTCACATGAATCTGGATGTAAAGGTAAAGGAAAGGCCTACTGGAACATTTAGTATAGGTGCTGGATATAGTTCTGTTGATAATTTGATTTTAATGGGTGAGATAAGCCAAAGAAATTTTTTAGGAAAGGGGCAGACTCTTTCTTTTAAGGGAATTCTTGGAGGTAGTACCCAACGTTTTTCACTTAGTTTTTTTGAGCCTTATTTTAGAGATACAAGGCTTTCTTTTGGTGTTGATATCTATAACTGGGAATATGAGTATTCCGATTACACTAAAGATAGTGTCGGAGGAGCAATCCGGTTTGGTTATCCATTAACAGACAATCTAAGTTTTTATTTTGGTGCAAGAATAGATAACACCGACCTTTCAGATGTAAGCGATAATGCCTCTTATATTATCAGAAATTCTATGGATATTGAGTCAACACGCTCACTCAATGCAGGGCTTACCTATGATACAAGAAACAGATATTTTAATCCGACAAGGGGTTGGCAAAGCAATGTCTTTATTGAATATGCAGGAGGTCTTCTTGGAGGTGATGCCTCTTATGTAAAATTTAGAGGAGACTTTGGATATTATCATCGCCTTTGGAAGTTCTTGGTAGGGCATATAAAGTGTGGAGCTGGCTATATGTTTAAAGGCAGAAATGGCGAAATGCCAGTTTATGAGAGATTTTTTCTAGGCGGTCTTGATTCAATAAGAGGATATAAATATGGAGATGTTAGCCCTAGAGATCCTGAAACCGATGAGCGCATTGGCGGTGAATATATGGGATATCTCCAAAGTGAACTTATCTTTCCAATCCTGAAAAATATGGGGTTAAATGGAGTTGTATTTTTTGATATGGGTAACGTTTGGTCTGAAGAGTCTGATGAAGGGTTTGACATAACAGATTTAAGAAAATCTGTAGGGGTTGGCATTAG
>CAYMRT010000080.1:0-6102 GCA_964392885.1 uncultured Desulfobacterales bacterium
ATCATAAGAGACATGGGTCACTATCCAGTCATGTATGGCCTTTTCTCTTGAAATAATATCCATCTGGGGCGAAATTATGCCCTTTAACGTATTGAGCAAGTCTTTTTCTAAACGCATTTCTGCATCTTCATCATACCTATAAGTTATGTCATAATCAGCATTGATGACATTTCCTGACTGATCAAAAAAGTAAGAATAGCGCCACTCTAACAAACTTGCGTAAAGCCACGGCACTTCCTTCTTTAGATCTCCATACCAAAACCTGTCATTCCAGTCGGAAAACTCGTTTGGCGACAAAGACAAAGAAAACTGAATATTCAAATCAGACTTATTCCTTACAGCCTTGATAAGAGCCAATTTAAACTCACTGTAAGAAGAAACTGTCGCAGATCCAGAAGCATTAGCGCATGTTGCAACAAAATATGGGGAACACAAAATGACCAATGCCAGAAAACATGCCGAAAAGAAGCCCTTCATTTGAGTTCTCCTTATAAAAAACGCAAGAATGTTAGTTAAAAATAAGGTATCATAAAAAATAAATAATGTCATGAAAAAATTGATAATTGGCACTCTATTTTTTATCAATTAAAAATTAGACAATATGAAAATACTGCCATGAGAAGCAGTAAAAACAATGTGCCTTAACCTGCCAGCACTGCACTTGCGCAAATTTTAGTAATCATTTCCAGAAAGTAAAACCTGCCAATCAAAAAAAGAACAACACACAGTATGGCTGCTGCAGGCACTGTGATAAACCAGGCGCCAAAGATGCGTCTGGCCACATCTTTGTTTATTCCAGCAAGCCCTCTGGCCAGGCCAATTCCAAGAATTGCCCCAACCAAGGTATGAGTGGTTGAGATGGGAAGCTTAAGCCTTGTGCATACAAGAACAGTTGCAGTGGCAGCCAAATCTGCAGCAACGCCTCTTGAAGGGGTAATTTCCGTAATCTTCATGCCAACAGTGTACATAACCCTGTAGCCAAAGGTCGCAAGCCCTACCACAATTCCGCCGCCGCCAAGCACAAGCACCCAAAATGGCACTCCAACTTTTTGTACCACCTGACCTGTTTGAAGAACCCTTACTACTGCAGCCAACGGGCCAACTGAATTTGCCACATCATTTGCGCCATGAGCAAAGGCAACCGAACAAGACGTGATAATCACAAGGGGCACAAACACGCGCTCTACCATTTCAAGCTGCTGTTCAACAGGAAGAGTATCCTTGTTAGAAAGCTTTGCCCTGAGCCACCATTTTGAAGCAAACCATGACGCTACGCTTAAAAAAATTGTAATATAAATGGAGACCTCCGGCGTCAGCCATGAAATGTGACCGATTATATGTTTTAACCCCTTATAAATAGTTGCAAGAACTACCGATGCAGTAACTGCCGCCACTAAAAAAGGGGCCCATTTTATTGCGGCCCTGGCAGGCCGATCTTGCCCAAGGATCTGCCTGGATATAAATTTAAACACAAAAAAAGCCATTATGCCTCCTGCTATGGGAGAGACAAACCAACTTGCGACAATTTGTGTCATCTTGCCCCAGTTAACGGAACCCCAACCTGCTGCAGCAATGCCAAAACCTGCCACAGCCCCTACTATGGAATGGGTTGTAGAGACTGGAAGGCCCATAAAAGAAGACACATTCAACCATATGGCGGCAGAGAGCAAGGCAGAGGTCATGCCAATCACAAATAGTGCCGCTGCCTCGCTTGGTGAAATATCAGGAATTGCCAAAAAGGCATTTGGGCTTACTATCCCTTTTCTAACGGTATCTGTTACAGGAGCACCAACAAGTACAGCCCCGGCAAATTCACAAAGCCCTGCAAGAATCACAGCGTTTCTTATAGAAAGAGCTCTAGAGCCTATTGCATCAGCCATTGAATTGGCAACATCATTTGCTCCAATATTCCACGCCATGTAAAAGCCAAGAAGTGCAGTTATGCCTATAACTAAAGTATCCATATCAATGTCCAGCCCTGTTATCTTAAGCTTAGCGAATAAGCATGTTTCTCAACATATCTCCTGCGTTTTCCGCCTCATTTGCAATCTGCCCAAGGGTCAAGATCATCTTTTCATAGAAAATTATAGTCATGGTATCTACTTCGTGTTCAAGCTTGTATATGTCTCTTGAAAGATCGCGCGCTATGCGATCTGCCTTCCACTCTTCCTCTCCAAGGCCATCTAGCCATTTGAGAACCTTTTTTGACTCAGCTCCGCTAAATGACACCTCAGCTAAGTTTTGAAGCTCAACTGCTGCAGTAAGGAGGGTGCCAGTTACTTGAAATACCTGATTTACGAGCTTGAAAAACTTATCGATTAGGCTCGGATGGATCTTGGTATTTCTAATAGAAAGGATGACGGAAAAATCTTCTGTATAATCTGCAATCTTATCCTGACAACGAAGGAAGTTTTCTAAATCTATCTTGTCAACGGGAAGAAATAAACGCCTGGACAAAAGGCCCCTGACCTCGTGCTTTATCTTATCAGCCTCGTATTCAAGTTTTGAAACCTTGTTATGAAGCTCCCTAAGCAACAAAAAGTTTTCATGACTGAGTGCCTCCATCAAGGGCTCAATCATTTCAACACATTCGTGCACCTTTTTGGTATGCTCTACCAAGGCACCAAAGGGTGATTTGCCAAAAAGATCAGATATTATGCTCATAAATGGCCTCCTTTTAGGTCTTCTTGATGAAGGCTAATTAAAAAAAGGGCCTTTAAGGCCCTTGTTATTTAAATATATGATTCAATAAGCTTTTCTGCTATCTGCACAGCATTCGTAGCTGCACCTTTTCTGATGTTATCTGCAACTATCCATAGATCAAGGCCGTTTTCCTGCGAAATGTCCTTTCTGATTCTGCCAACATAAGTAAAATCACTTCCTTCAGCATTTAAGGCCATAGGATATTCATTTTTTGAAGGATCATCCACTAGCTTTACCCCTGGGGCGTTTTCAAGAAGCTCCCTTGCCTTTTCAACTGAAATTGGCCCTTCAAACTCCACATTTACAGATTCAGAATGGCCATAAAATACAGGAACTCTAACCGTAGTTGCAGAAACCATTATACGATCGTCTTCTAAAATCTTTCTGGTTTCATTTACCATCTTCATCTCTTCTTTTGTGTAGCCATTTTCCGTAAAAATATCAATATGGGGTAAACAATTAAAGGCAATCTGATGTGGATAGGCCTTATAGTCAAACTCGCCAACGTAACCCTTAGGCTTTCCAGGCTCTGTTCCGCAACCCTTTACAACCCACTGCTTTATTTGCTCTTCAAGCTCGTCTATTGCCTTTTGCCCTGAACCTGATACTGCTTGATATGTAGAGACAACTATTCTCTTTATCCTGGAGTAATCATAAAGCGGCTTTAGAGCAACAACCATTTGAATTGTGGAACAGTTTGGATTGGCAATTATTCCTTTATTTTTGTACTGGGCTATTGCATGAGGATTAACTTCAGGAACTACAAGAGGCACATCTTCATCCATTCTCCATGCACTTGAATTGTCAATTACAACAGCGCCTGCTTTTGCAGCAGACGGTGCAAACTCAAGGCTTCTTGATGCCCCTGCTGAAAAAAGAGCTATCTCAACGCCATCAAAAGAGTTGTGGTCAAGTTTTTGAACAGTAATATCTTCCCCTCTAAAGCTGATCTTCTTTCCCTCAGAACGTTCAGAAGCCAAAAACTTTACCTTTGAAATGGGGAAGTCCCTTTCATCCAAGACCTTAATCATCATCTGGCCAACTGCACCAGTGGCCCCTACAACTGCAACACTATACTCTCTGCTCATGGCTAATCTCCTCCAATTAGCCCTTTACATAATCGGCAACAAGGTCCCCAACCTCTGTGGTTGAATATCCCATTTTACCAGCAGAGAGGCTTTTTAAATGCTTGCTAACAACTGTTTTGACTGCATCTTCAACAGCCTTGGCAGCCTCTTCCTCTCCAAGGTAATCAAGCATCATCTGCCCTGCACATATTGCGGCAAGAGGGTTTATTACATTTTTGCCAGTGTATTTGGGAGCGCTTCCGCCGATTGGCTCAAACATGGACACCCCCTCGGGATTAATGTTTCCACCAGCGGCAATGCCCATTCCTCCCTGAATCATGGCACCAAGATCTGTGATGATGTCACCAAACATATTGTCAGTTACAATCACATCAAACCACTCAGGGTTTTTCACCATCCACATGCATGTTGCATCAACGTGGGCGTAATCCGTCTCTATATCAGGATATTCCTTTGCAACCTCATAGAAGGTGCGTTCCCAAAGGTCAAAGGCATAAGTAAGGACATTAGTCTTTCCGCAAAGGGTAACCTTTTTCTTTTGATTTCTCTTTCTGCAATAATCAAATGCAAACCTAATGCAGCGCTCAACGCCCTTTCTTGTATTTATAGACTCCTGAACCGCCACCTCGTCTGGAGTGCCCTTTTTAAGCACGCCTCCGGCACCTGCATAAAGCCCTTCGGTATTTTCGCGAACAACTACAAAGTTAATATCTTCCGGCCCCTTGTCTTTTAATGGCGTATCTACCCCCGGATAAAGAATAACAGGACGAAGATTTACATACTGATCTAGAGCAAAACGAAGAGCAAGCAGGATGCCTTTTTCCAAAATCCCAGGTTTTACGTCCGGATGGCCAATGGCCCCAAGATAGATGGCCTTATATTGCTTCAGCTCTTCAACTGCCCCCTCTGGCAAGACCTCTCCTGTTTTGAGATACCTGTCTCCTCCATAGTCATACCATGTCATATCAAGTTCAAAGCCAAACCGTTTAGCTGCAGCCTCAAGCACTTTTACTCCTTCTCTTACTACTTCTGGCCCTGTGCCGTCACCAGGAATTACAGCAATCTTATAGGTCTTCATACACTTATCTCCTCACTTCAAAAAAATTTTTTATTTATCTTTCGTGCTTTTCAAAATATGGGCAATAAGGCCTCCATCCCTTATAAGTTCCTGCATAAAGGGAGGGATTGGCTGAGCCTTCATCTTTTTCCCTGCTGTAATGTTGATTATTTCGCCAGTGTCAGCATCTACCTCTACTTCATCCCCTTCGTTTATAAGTTCTGGAGCATCTTCACACTCAAAAATAGGAAGCCCCATATTAAAGGCGTTTCTATAAAATATCCTTGCAAAGCTCGGTGCAATTACACATGACACACCTGCCGCCTTAATGGCAATTGGAGCATGCTCACGAGAGGAGCCGCAACCAAAATTTTTATCTGCTACTATTATGTCCCCTTCCTTTACCTTATTGGGGAACTCAGGATCTGCATCTTCCATGCAATGCTTTGCAAGCTCTTTTGGATCTGATGTATTTAAGTATCTAGCTGGAATAATTGCATCAGTGTCTATATTCTTTCCAAATTTCCAAACTCTTCCCCTAAGCTTCATAATCTACCCTCATAGTTTCTAAAGTTCATCTGGACTGCCTATCCGTCCAAGTATTGCACTTGCAGCAGCTATTGCCGGGCTAGCCAAATACACTTCGCTTTCAGGATGCCCCATTCTGCCAACAAAATTCCTATTGGTAGTGGACAGGGCCCTTTCTCCTTTGGCCAAAATACCCATGTGCCCGCCAAGACACGGCCCGCATGTGGGAGGCCCAACTACCGCTCCAGCATCCATAAATATCTTCAAGTATCCTCTGTCAAGGGCCTCAGACCATATCTGAGGAGTAGCAGGCAAAATAATCAACCTTAAACCTTTTGCCACCTTTTTACCATTAAGTATTTTTGCCGCAACCTCTAAATCTTCAATTCTACCGTTGGTGCATGAGCCAATAACTACCTGATTAAGCTCGACTGTACCAACTTCAGATATGCCCACTGTATTTTCTGGCAAGTGGGGAAAGGCTATCTGAGGCTCAATCTTTGAACAATCATACTCAATTACCCTGGCATATTGGGCATCTTCATCGCTTTTAAAAAATTTGTAACTCCTGCTTGCCCTCTTTGAGACATATTCCTCTGTTTTCTCATCAGGATTTATAAGTCCGGCCTTGCCTCCTGCCTCAATGGCCATATTTGCCATGGTCATTCTCTCTGCCATTGAAAGGCCGTCAATAACTGGACCTGTAAACTCCATTGCCATATAAAG
>CAYMRT010000081.1:0-6126 GCA_964392885.1 uncultured Desulfobacterales bacterium
CTTTGAAGTTTCAAGTTCATGGGTAGATGCCTTAAAAAGGCCTTTTCAAAAAAAGGAAAAAAAGAAAAAATCTAAAGGCCAAAAGAAGTAGGCTTACAATGTATTGACCTATGTATTTCAGGGAATTATTGTCCGTGAAAATATAAATAGCAGAAAGGAATGTTAGGCATGAAAAAATCTACTGTCATATTGTTGTCTTTTTTGTTTTTTGCAGCAGTAAATGGCATAACAGGCTATTATATATATCTTCATCAAGATCTTATCAAAAATTTTGATCCAAATGATTATAATACATGGATTGGATGGGCACTTGCAGGAGGGCCTCTTGTAGCTTGGCTTCTCTTTTCAATGATTATCGGCTTTATACCAACAAAGGAAAGATCTGCTGAAGTTGTCTTAGAAGAAGAAAGCCAAGTTAAGGAAGAAGAGGAGAAGAAACAAGAAGATAAAGATATACAGGTAGAGGTGAAGAAAGAGGACAAAGCTATTGAAGAACTCTATCCTAAAGAGGTTGCTGTGGTTCAGCTTTTAGGGCTTCTTCAGAGAGAAGGAAGGCTTATTGATTTTTTGCAAGAAGATATAGAGCCTTACGACGATGCACAAATTGGTGCTGCAGTTAGGGAAGTGCATAGAGGGTGCAAAAAGGCACTAAGTGATGCACTTGGATTAATGCCTGTGCTTGATGCGGCAGAGGGCAGCGAGGTTGAAATAGAAGAAGGTTTTGACCCCACTAAGATAAGGCTTATTGGAAACGTGCATGGAGAACCGCCATTTAAAGGTATTATTAGGCATTGTGGATGGAGATTTACAAAGATTAATCTTCCAGAGTGGACAGGCAAGGAAAAAACAGATGTCCTTGCACCTGCTGAAGTAGAAATACAATAAAAGAATAATAGAGATAATATGTCTGAATATAAGTCTCGTTTTATAATTGGTATTGATCTTGGCACTACAAACTGCGTGCTTTCATATATCGACTCTGAAGGTGAAGAAAAAGATAGTGTTGTTTTTGAGTGTCCGCAAATTGAAGCCCCAGGTGAGATAAAAAAATATCCGCTTCTTCCATCCTTTATTTACGTTCCAACAAAACAGGAAAAGGAAGGCGGCGGATTAACCATGCCTTGGGACCCTTTTGGAGAAAGGGTTGTTGGCAAGTGGGCTAGAATAAGAGGGGCTGAGATTCCAGGAAGGCTTGTTGCATCAGCTAAAAGCTGGCTTTGTCACAAAGGCATAGATCGTACAGCACCAATTCTTCCTTTAGAGGCTGCGCCTGATGTGCAAAAGATGTCTCCTATTGTGGCTACTGCCACTTTTTTAAGGCATTTTAAAGCCGCATGGAATCACACTATTGGCCAACAGTTAGGACAAAAACTTGAGGAACAGGATGTATATATTACTATTCCCGCCTCTTTTGATGCAGTTGCAAGAGATCTAACTGTTAAAGCTGCAAATTCTGCAGGTATTGAAGAAGTAACGCTTTTAGAAGAGCCACAGGCCGCCTTTTATGCATGGCTTAACAGGTATGGAGACGAGTGGAGAAAGGTTATAAAGCCTGGAGACATAGTCCTTGTTGTGGATGTTGGCGGTGGAACTTCTGACTTTAGCCTAATTCAAGTTTCACAAAAGGACGGACAGCTAGAACTTGAGCGTCTTGCAGTAGGAGAGCATCTTCTGTTAGGCGGTGACAATATGGATTTAACCCTTACAAATGTCCTTTTTGAGGAGTTAAAATCAAAGGGACATAAACTTGATATGCACCAGTTTCAAAGCTTGTGGAACAATGTCCGCCTTGCCAAAGAAAAGATTTTAGCAGAAGAAGATGCAGATGATGTGCCTGTTGTGATCCCTGGCAAGGGTTCTGGCCTTGTAGGAGGAACGATTCGCACAAATCTCAAACGCGACCTTGTTACAAAGGTAATCCTTGATGGTTTTTTCCCATACTGTTCAATTAACGACAGCCCCAAAGAACAGGCAAGTCTTGGCCTTAAGGAACTTGGGCTTCCATATTGTACTGATACAGGGATAACTAGGCACTTAGCACATTTTCTTAGTGTTCAAGGAAAGGCCTTAGGCCTGGATGGCCCAGTAGTGCCTACAGCTATCTTGTTTAATGGAGGTGTTTTTAAGGCTAAGGCACTTCGTCAAAGGGTATTTGAGGTAGTCTCTGAATGGGTCAAGCCTGAAGAAGGTTTGAAAGAGCTTAAAGGAGCGGATTTAGATCTTGCCGTATCTCTTGGCGCCTCTCATTTTGGCTTGGTAAGTAAAGGAGAAGGAATAAGGATAAGGGGTGGTATCCCTCGTTCCTATTATATTGCCGTAGAGTCAACCGGACTTGCCATACCAGGTATGCCGCCTCAAATAAAGGCCCTTTGCATAGTGCCCAAAGGTCTTGAAGAGGGTTCGAGTATAGATATACCGCAAAAGGAATTTGGACTGCTTGTAGGTCAAGATGTAGAATTTAAATTTATGGCTTCTAATGAAAGGCCAGAAGACAAGCCTGGCGATATGATTGATGATTGGGAGGATAGTATCGAACCCATAAGCACCCTAAAAACTAATATTGAAGCTTCTGGCATTGATCCTGGTACTGTAATTCCTGTTATTTTACAGGCAAAGGCGACAGAGGTGGGAACCCTTGAGGTTTCGCTCATTTCAAAAGAAAAAGGGCTCAAATTTGATCTGGAGTTTGATGTAAGAAATTGAGTAAGTCTATCATTCCATTTGATTTTAATCAGCGTCTGATAGATCAGGCAAAATATTATATTGAAAATCCAGGACACATCCTGAGAGAAAGAGATAAAGCTGTTTCTACCCTGTTAAGGGCCCTTAAGGTTGGAGATCTTGAGCTTAGAAAGCAGCTTATTTTGTTGCTTGGAAGTTTTGCAAAAGAGGAGATCTATTGGCCTCTTTATGAAATAATGATGGACGATAAAGAACCAGATGAGCTTAGAGATCAGGCTGCTATCCATTTAGCGGTAATTGGCCCATTTCTTGACGACCCTCAAAGCCTTGTTAGAAAGCTGATAAGTGATATTTCAAGTCAGGACAGAGAGATCAAAACCAGGGCAATTATGGCACTGGGTTGGGAAGGGAATTTGATGGCAGCAGTGCCTCTCATTGAATGCATGTATGACAAAGATCCAGAGATACAGGAGCTTGCAGTTAATGCCCTTTGCAACCTTAAAGATAGCAGGCTTATGGGGCTTTTGGCCGACAGGATAAAGAGTTGTTCCTTTGAGCAAAAAAGGGTTATACTTTTTAATCTTTGGAGATTTAAAGACAAAGAGGATGAAATAGCTGCAATTTATAAAAGGGAGCTTGAAAGGGGAGATCCTGCTCTTAAGTTAGATGTCCTTATATTGTTAGGCCAAATTAAGGCCAGACCTGAAAATGAAGAGGTATATAGAAGTCTTCTTAAAGATGAAAGTGCCAAGATCCGTTCTATGGCACTTGAACGATTGGGGGACCTTGGAGTTTTATCCTATGAAGAGGTGCTTTCTTTTTTAGATGACAGTTCAATGGAGGTAAAACGCACAGCTCTTGTAATTCTTCAGCAAATGAAGGATAAATAATAGCTTGTTAACTTTTATGATATTATTAAAAATTCCGTTTAAAAGATAAAAAGTGTTTTCTGTATGCTTTGGACTAACAACCTATTACCATGAAAAAGATTGCCATTATTTATTTTTCTTATAGTTGTCAGACAGCAAAACTTGTTCAAGCTATCAAGAAAGGATTTGAGGAGAGCGGAATCGAGGCCCACTCATTACGATTAAGGCCTAAGGTTAAGCTAACTTTCCCATTTAATAGCACCTTTCAAACCATCTCCATGATGATTAAGACTTTTTTTAGAAAAAGAGTGCCTATTTATGAGGTGGACCTTTCCTTTTTAGAGGATGTGGATATTGTTTTTTTAGGTGGCCCTACATGGTCATATAATCCTAGCGGGCCAATACTTTATTTTTTAGATAAGTATGGCGAGTTTCTTTCTGGAAAGAAAGTAGTTCCTATAATTTCGTGCAGAAAGTATTGGCATCATCATTTTAACTATCTTAAAAAAAAGATAAGTTCAAAGGGTGCTGTAGTTGAAGATCCCTGGATATTTAATCATAAGGTTAAAAGCGAGCCATGGAGTGCTATTGGAACATTTTTGACATTGGCAGGCAAAAACCCTAAGCATCATCCTTTAATAAGAAAATATTATCCAAAATATGGACATGCAAGAAAAGAATTTGATAGAGCAAGGCAGTTGGCTAAGGAATTTGGCCAAAAAATGAAAGAGCTCTCTTGAACTTAACTTTATATTAATTGATTTCTTCAACTTGCCATTTGGCATTAACCCACAGGCCTACAATTTCAATATCTTTAAAATGGGTCTTTAAAAAGGAGATGGCCTCTTTTAATTGATCAAGCTGAATCTGTTTTGATCTTGGATTGCCTGCACAGTCATGGTGGGCAACTACAGCAATACCATTTGATCCATGCCTTTCAACAGAAATCTGTATTCTCTTAAGAATGGATTTTAAAAGGCTGGAATTTTTTCTCTCAGCAAGTATTAGAACTGGTCCGGGTTCAGTTACATTGTCAACAAATTGTACATTGAATCTTTCTTTTAAAAAGGTTAGTACAGGTAACTGAACCCTGCCATCCATACAGTTGACCACTGTGCAAAAACTCATAAGGTTTATTGAGCCTTTTTTATTTGAGCATCTTCTATAATTACAGGGTAAAAATAACCTGCGCCAATATCTTTGTCTTTGTGAAGCGTTCCTTCTATAATTACGACCTCTCCTACCTTAGGCTCTGCCTTTGTGGTAACAGTAAGGTCAAAATCACCTTTTTTTTCGCTACCTGTGCCATCTTGGCAATGTATCCAGTTTTTGCCTAGGATATTTTTTGATATTTTTACTATTTTGGCCTTTAATTTTACCTTCTTTCCATCAAGTTCTTTTGCCTTTTGATATGCCTCTTGAATGGTGATTGCGTTTTTGTCATTTAAAGGCTCAAGTTTTATGTCTTCCTTTTTAACTTTAGGCACGTTTTTATGGGCAGATTCCATGCCTTGTATTTTCCCTTGTGCTTTTGAATGAGAGGAAGAAGGGGGAGATACAGGACCTTGAGAAAAGATAATGCTTTCAAAGGTACGGTTAAGACTTTTGCTGTGAAAGTTTTTCATTACTTGGCCAGGATAGAGCATTACCTCATCTCCAACTTTTACAGTCATCTTTGGCACAGCAACCCATGTATCTTTCCCAGCAAATTCAAGAAGAATATAGGTGTAGCCGCCACCATCCATGGTTTCCTTGACTTTGCCAAATAAAAAGCCTTGTTGCTTTTTTTGCTCCTTTTTTGGACTGGTTTTTTTAACATCTGTTTCATTGTTACCCTGACATGCCACCACAACTATGCTTGCTAGGACAAGTAATAATAGCCTTTTAATTTTCATCTCTTTTTTCTCCACTATTTTTGTTTTTTAAAAATACAACTGTTGCACCCCAATGGCCTTCAAATTGGCCACCAAGTCTATAAGAAGAGACAAACTCTAACTTTTTTAAAATAGCATGTACCGAGTCTCTAAGCCTTCCAGTACCTTTTCCGTGAATGATTCTAACACACTTTATACCAGCTTCTTGGCATGCAAGCAAATATTCTGGTATTAAAGAACCTAATTCCTTAGGGCTAAATGTATGGAGGTCTAGCTCATCTGTTATTTGAAGTTTTACTATATGAGGCTGCATTTTTGGCTAAGAAATATCTTTAAGTTCCCTTAAGTTTAACAGCTTTAACCGCATCTTTTTATATCTTATTCCAAATGTTCAAAGATGGAAATTTCTTAAATAAAAAAATACCCCAAAAAATACCCGTACCGGGTGATTGTAAAGTCCCCAAAAATCTTGTATGTCTTAAAGATGTAAATGAATTTGATTTTCAATAAAAGGGGCCTTTAGCAAGGATGAAGAAAACAGGATTTATCTATCTATCTATCTTGCTTGCTTGAACCTACCATAAAATCGTTCTTTTTCCAATCAGATCCATACATAAATTTTAAAGGCTCAAACCTGACAGATGCGTCTCAATTTAGGGCATGCCCTTTTTTAAAAGGGCCGGATCATGAGCTTTCATGGC
>CAYMRT010000082.1:0-11537 GCA_964392885.1 uncultured Desulfobacterales bacterium
TTATGATTTTGATTTTGATTATACTGATTACTGGAGAGAACAAGGCACTAAAGAGCATAGAATACGTTTAACTCCAGGTCTTTCCATACCTTTTGATATATTCAACTGGGCTGATCTTGTTATTTCTGGACAAGTTGAAGATACTGTCTATGTTGCGTATGGAGAAGAAAGAGAAGGTTCTCGTCCAAATGATACAGCCAATAAATTTCGTTACTTTGCCAAAGCTGACTTGAGCAAAACTTTTGTAAGAAACTATAAGCCCCAATCAAAAACTTTATGGCGCCACTACATCACACCAAGGATTAGATACGTTTATTCTCCTCACAGGAGCAGTGACAACATCCCTCAAATCGATCTAAATGATTCTTATGAAGAGCAAAACAAAATAATATTTACCCTCTTATCATTTGTAAGCAGTAAAAAAGAGCTTAATAAAGGCAGGTATTCTTACACTGACCTTTTTAGAATAAAACTTGAACAGGCATATAACTTTCATAAGGAACCAACTTTCTTATCAGCAAAACTTTCTGAGCCCAAAAGCTTGTCAGATTTTTATGGAGAAATGGATTTTTATCCTTTCCCAAATCTTTGGCTTAGATATGATACCACTTATAACTATTATGGAGATGGCTTTAGAAGCCATAATATAAGAGGCAGATATATAGGATATCTTGGAAGCACCTTTGACCTCTATTACCGCTATCATAAGTTAGTTAAAATCAACGAATTAAACTTTGACATGCTTGCCAATTTAACAAGAGCATGGTCATTTAAATTTCATATCAAGCAAGACTTTGAAAACAGCAAACAAATTGAATCTCAATATGCAATTAGATATACATCTAGCTGCTGGGCAATAGAAGGTAAACTCAATACCGACTCTGATGACACATCTTTTTTGGTCAATGTCGAACTCTTGGGTATTGGGGATTGGTCTCAAGATTAACTCATGCTGAGCTTTCTTAAATCAAGGCATTGGATAATTATTCTTTTTGTTTCATCTTCTTTTTTGTTTTTTTTAAATCTTGGTTATAGAAGCCTTTGGGGTTCAGAGGGCAGATGGGCAGAAGTTGTCAGACAAATGCTTATTACCAAAGACTTCTTTCATCCACTTATAAACGGAGAACCTTATTTTGACAAACCGCTTTTTACCTACTGGGCAATTGCCATCTTTGTACCAATCTTTAACAACTTAAATGAATTAGTTATTCGTCTTCCAAGTGCCTTATCTGCTCTAGTGGCCATATTATGCACCTTTTTTCTTGGAAAAAGACTCTTTTCTGAAAGAGTAGGGCTTATTGGATCGTTTCTACTTTTAACTTCTTGGGGGTTTGTATTTTGGGCAAGAACTGCAGCTGCAGATATGGAAAACCTTGCTTTTATACTTATTGCCGTATGTTGGTATTTCTTTGTAAAAAGAAAAGACTCTTTCTTCTCTTATTTGATTTTTTATTTAATTTGTGCAATTGGTGCTCAGTTTAAAGGCTTGACAGCAATAGCAGTGCCTATCCTTGTTGTCTTTATTGATTTATTTCTATCTAAAGATATCAAAAGACATATAAACTTATCACATTTTATAGCTATAGTTATTTCAATAGCAGTATATCTTGCTCCCTTTGTATATGCCCAGCTAACAAGCAATAATTATTCTCAACAAGGATTATATCTAGTTTTTAGAGAAAATCTCCTTCGTTTTTTTAATGCCTTTGACCATAAAGAGCCGTTTTATGTATATTTCTTTTATGTACCTTTATTGATGTTTCCATGGATATTTTTTCTTGCAGGCTTTTTAAGCTTTTTACTTAACAACAAAAAAGCAACAAAAAATGAAAGATGGCTCTTTCTTTCAACTCTTTCCATCTTCCTACTTTTTACAGCATCAAGTTCAAGAAGAAGTTATTACATTCTTCCAATACTTCCATTTTTATCACTTTGCATTGGTGTTTTTATTAACAAAGCAAAGGAGCAGAAAAAAGCAGATGTCTTTATTGAAATCCAGGGGTTATTTATACTGGCTATTGCCCTTATAGAAGTAATTAGCCCAATTTTATGGAGACCTATTTTTGAACTTTCAAGATTCAGCGCTCCTGTCTCTTTAAAGTTTTTTACCTTTTTATGTGGTATGTTTGCCCTTGCTCCATTTTTTATATTTAATTATTTCCCTTTTAAAACAAACACCTCTCACTATGCAAAAATTGCCTCAATGCTTTTGGCAAGTTATATACTTTTTTGTGGCTTTTTTTGTTTTCAGCAAAATAGCTTGGAACAATTTAGAAGCAAAAGATATATTGTTTTAAAGACAAAGGAACTATTTGCAAATCTTCCTGCCTCTGCCATTGGAATTTCAAAAAATATGGCAGACGTAAGTTTTTATCTCAATAGAAAAGAACAAGTGGTTAATCTTGAAAGAAAAGAAAAAATAGCCCCTTTCTTTCTAAGAGATGGAGAAAAAATACTCATCTCTAGAAAAAAAGATCTAAAAAAATTCAGCTCCTTTCTTAATAGATGCAAAAAAGAAACAGTCATGTCAGCTAAAGAATTTAGCTGGAGTAAAAGAAACGATAAGGAACTTATTGTAATTAAGATTTTGGGATCATGTAAATAAAGAAAGTCTTTTTAAAAAGAACTAATACTGACTGAGATTTTCGTATTGAATTTTAAGTCTCCTTTGATAAACTGGCCTCAAATAAAAAATTGCATCAAATGGAGGAAATATGAAAGGCATCAAGGGAGTTTTATATATTTTTTTCTTGTGTAGCTTTATGGTTATTATTTCTTCATGTGCTAAAAAAGGGGCACAAACTACTGAAACGGGAGCTAATATCCCAATTGAACAAGTAGGTGAAGATCAAAATAAAGGCATGGCTAAAGGTGCTGGAGAAATTCAGGAAGGCGTAATTGGTGAAGAAGGAATTAGAGAACCTGCCACTGAAAATACAATAATGGAAGGTAGGACAAGTGCTCCATTTCAGCCTATATATTTTGATTTTGACAGATATACCATTAGGCCCGATATGATTGAACGCATGGAACACAATGCTAGAGTAATGCAAGAACATCCTGATATTAAAGTGGAAATTCAGGGTAATTGTGATGAAAGGGGAACAAATGAATACAACCTCGCCCTTGGAGAAAAGAGGGCAAAGGCAGCAAGAGATTTTCTAATTAATATGGGAATAAGTCCAGACAGAATAACAATTGTAAGTCTAGGAGAAGAAAAGCCTTTAGATCCTGGCCACAATGAAGAGGCCTGGGCTAAAAACAGAAGAGATGACTTTGTAATCTATCGTTAATCTACAATTTCAACAAAATTAAGGCCACATACAAAACTCATGTGGCCATTTTTATGGAGGTAATTATGCATAACGTCTCAAAAATGGGGATTTCATTAATTTTGGCTCTAATTTTTATCTGTTTTTTTACATATTCTGCACATTGTGAGACCAAAATAGCAGTAATTGATATGCAAAAGGTGGTTAGAAATTCTAAGGCTGGCAAAAAGGCCATGAAAGAGCTTAATAAGAAATTCGAGTCTCTTAAAAAGAAACTGCAAGCAAAACAAAAAGAACTTAAGGCCTTTAAAATGGACCTTGAGAAAAAGGCTCCACTTATGAGCGAAGAGGCGAGAGCTGAAAAAGAAAGGCAATATAAAAAGATGTTAAGAGAGTTTCAGGACCAGAGCGAAGATGCACAATATGAGATGAGAAATGCAGAGGCAAAAAAAATGCAGCCTATTCTCAAAAAACTTGAAAAGGTAGTAAATAAAATTGGAAAGGATAAAAAATATCTTCTTATTTTAGAAAAAAATATGCCAGGTCTTTATTATGTGTCACCATCTGCAGACATAACCAATGAAGTGATAAAGATCTTTGATAGGCAAAACTAAAAAACGAGGTTTAGCGATGTTCAAGATTGACATTTCAGCCCAGGAAGAACTCACAGAAGACCAGTTAAAAACTCTTAATAAGATGTGGCAAAGATGTGCTGGCAGGATAATTTTATCCACAACACTTGCGGGAAGCGGCCATCCAGGAGGTTCACTGTCTTGCCTTCATGTCCTTTTGCTTCTTTATGCAATAATGAAACATGACCCAAGCGATCCCGACTGGGAAGATAGAGAAAGGCTTATTGTAAGCATTGGCCATATATCTCCAGGAGTTTACAGTGTTTTATGTGAATTTGGTTACTTTACAGAAGAGGAGTTTCTTACAGAGTTTAGACGTGCGGGTTCTGCCTTTGGTGGACATATTGAACAAGGAGTGCCAGGAGTAGAATGGAATACAGGGAATTTAGGTCAGGGTTTATCTGCAGCAGATGCCTTTGCCTTGTCAGCTAAACTGAAGAAAAAAGATAAAACCAAAACCTTTTGCCTTATGGGAGATGGAGAACAACAAAAGGGACAGGTGGCAGAAGCAAGGCGTTTTGCCATTAAGTACGGATTAAAAGATCTAGTCTGTATAGTTGACAGAAATCACCTACAAATTGGAGGGAACACAGAAGAGGTAATGCCTGTTAGGGTGCGAGATGAATATAAGGCCTCAGGCTGGAATGTCGTATATATAGCAAACGGAAATGATTTTAACCAGGTGTATAAAGGACTTCGCCAAGCAATTCTCCATGATAATCTCGATCCTGAAAGGCCTGTAGTAATTGTAAACAGGACGGTTATGGGAAGCGGTATTTCCTTTATGGAAAACAAGGAAAAATATCACGGAAGTCCGCTTTCAGAGGACTTGGCAAGAGATGCCTTAAAAGAAATTGGTCTTTCACCAGAACTTTTAGATAAATGGAAAGAAAAAAGGCAAAATCATAAAATTGAACCAGTTAGCCATCCTTTGAGGAAGGTAAATTTTCCTATTATTAATCCCGGCAAACCAATACTCTATTCGTCTGAAACAAAAACAGATTGCAGGTCAGCCTATGGAAATGCACTTAAATCCCTAGCTGAAGAAAACAATAATGACAATATACCTAAAATCCTTGGTTTTAGCTGCGATCTTGAAGGCTCTGTTAAAATGCAAGGTTTTCATTCAGTCTCTCCTGATGCCTTTTATGAAGTTGGAATACAAGAACATCACGCTGCTGTTTGTGCCGGGGCCATAACAAGAGAAGGCTTTATAAGTTTTTTTAGCACCTTTGGAGTATTTGCAGCCTGTGAAACGTATAATCAACATAGATTAAGTGATCAAAATGGCACCAACCTTAAAGTAGTCTCTACTCATATTGGTCTTGATGTAGGAGAAGATGGGCCTACTCATCAGTGCATAGATTACATAGGCCTTATGGCAAATTTATTCGGCTTCTCAATTTTCATACCTGCTGATCCAAATCAAACAGATAGAATAGTCAGATACATAGCGTGTAATCATGGAAACTTTTTTGTAGGAATGGGACGCTCTAAATTGCCAGTGGTACTTAAAGAAGATGGAGCTCCATTTTTTGATGAAAACTATCAATTTGTTCCTGGAAAGGCAGACTGGATTAGACGTGGCAAAGCTGGAGCATGCACAATAATTGCCTATGGTTCTGTAATGCCAAATGTTATGGCTGCCTATGAAGCCCTTAAAGAAAAAGGGATTAATACATCTGTTCTTAATATGGCATCTATTAAACCTGTTGATGAAGAAGCAATTGTTGAGGCTGCTAAAAATGGCCCAATACTTACTGTTGAAGACCATATAGTAACTACAGGAGTTGGTTCAATAGTTGCCAGAGTACTTGTAAAACATGGAGTGAATCAAACCGTTAAATGCCTTGGTGTAAAAAATTATGGAGCATCTGGAAAGCCTGCAGATCTTTATAAGATGCAAGGCTTAGATCCAGACTCTATAGTTAATGAGGTGCTAAAACTTTAGCTTTATATTAATTGCTTATTGAAGGTAACTATAATCTGTATAACAACAATTTGTGGCAAGATTACACCAACAGGCTCTCTTGGAAGCAGGGTTGACAGGTATTTTCTTGAAAAGGTCAGAGAGACCTCAGATGCCAGTCTTATTGGAGCAGGTTCTTTGAGGGAGGCTGATCCAGAATTTAGAGGCATAGATGGTACTATTCCTGTTAATAGAATAAGAGCAATAATTACAGCATCTGGGCAGTTACCTAACAATAAAAAAATCTTTGCAAGCAGGCCTAAGCCTTTTATCTTCTGTAGCAAAGAAAAGGCCTCTAGCCTTAAAAGACATCTTAATAACCTAGCCCATATTGTACCTCTTCCATATTTTCAAAATAATTTCTTAGACTTAAATAAGATGAAGGCCTTTCTAGCTGGTTTTGGCGTAAAGAGTCTCCTTATTGAAGGTGGAGGAAAACTCAATTATCAGGCATTAAAACAACAGATAGTTGATGAATTACTCGTAACAATCGCTCCTAAGATACTAGGTAAAAACAATGAAACATGCCTTGTAAATGGAGAAAACGTACTTGGAAATCCATTTTTAAACCTTGAACTTGTAAGTGTTGAACCATGTATAGCTACTTCAGAAATATTTTTACGATATAAGGTCAAAAAGGATGGATAGGCAAGATATTGCAATAATGTACTCAGGAGGCAGAGACAGCCTCGCCCTTTATGCCCTGACTATGACTGGAAGACATCCAGAAATACAAAAGGCACGAACAATCCACATGTTACACATGCTAAATGGCATGGGGCGGTTTCATGATTTTCCGAGGAAAAGGCTTAAAGTTGCCCAAAACATCCTTAAAAATCAGGTGCCCTTCAATGAAGAATGTCCTAACACTACATACATTGAGCTAGACACAGGAAGACTTTTTCAGGGCTTGTGGCTTGATATATATGAAGAACTCATGCCAAAATTTGGAGGCAAAAATCTAGTATGTGTTGCCTGTAAACTTGCAATGCATACAAAGGCAATTATTTATTGCATTACAAATTATGTGCCTTTGCTTTTAGTCGGATATGCCAAACGACAAGATTTTTATCCTGAACAGACGCCTGTCTTTATGGAAAAGATGAAAAGTTTTTCTGAAAAACTTGGAGTTACTACCAAATTTCCATTATATGAAGAATTTGATGAAGAAGACATTGCAAGACATTTTCTGGAAGAATTTGGTCTTCCCTCAACCGGTGGAGGTGAAAGAAAGTGTCTTTTCTGTCAAACTCTTACAACTGCTACTCAAAAAGAAATAGGGGCTTACCTTGATGAAATGATTCCCAAAGTACTTGAATATGTTGATTATATCCTTGCAGGAAAAATCAAAAAAGCAGCACTTTGTTTTCCTCCAGGAAACAAATGTATAGTAAAAAAATAGCCTCCATAATCCCAGTAAAAAACAGGAAACATCTAGTTATTGAAGCTATTAATTCTGTAATTACTCAAGATTATCCAGTGGATGAAATTATAGTAATTGATGACGGCTCAACTGATGGCACTTTTTATGAAATAAAAAGGCACTTCTCCTCATTGCCTGGTCTTAAAATTATAAAAACTGAAAATCTTGGCCCGGGAAGAGCTAGAAATTTAGGAGTAAGGCTATCATCTGTAGATGTGGTGATGTTTTTAGACTCTGACGATATTTGGCTAAAAAACCATGTACATCTCTTATTAAATGAAATTAAAAAAGGAGCTGATGCCTCTTTTGGGATAACAGAAAATATAAGTTTAAAAAATAAAGATAAATTCTATATACCAGGCCCTGAGTTTGATCATCAAAAGCCCCTTTTTGAAAACATTTTAAGTTGGTGTTCTATAGTGCCATCTTCTTTTGCCATAAAAAAACAAATATTTTTGTCTTTAAACGGATTTGAACAAATACGTTTTGGAGAAGACTGGTGTTTTTTTATAAAGGCAGCGAAAAAAATTGATATATCTTTTGTTGATAAAGTCATTACCATCAGAAGACTTCATGGAGGGAATATATGTCAAAAAGAATTTTCCATTAAAAAGGCTCTTGATCTTTTGCACAAGATTTTAACAATTGCTGGCAAATTTTATACTGAAAAACAGCTACAAACAATTAAAAGAAATATAAAAATTACAAAGGAACTTGAAGGAAGATGTCAAAGCGTTCAGGAATGGTATCTAACTCTCACCCAGAAAATCTAAAAACCTTCTTTAAAAAAGAGTATCATCAAAAAATTCTTAATAAAAGCACAGACGTACCTGAAATGACACCAGATTTCCCTATTGCCTTGTCAGAAGTTGGAATTTCAGACAAAACCGTGTGGATAAATCTTCCTTATGGTAAAATCCCATTTAATGCTGAAATTACTACAAATCTTTCAGGTGCCTTTAAGGGCATTCACATGTCAAGAATTGAAAAGATAATAGCAGACCTTTATGAAAAACAGTTTAAGGATTTAAAAGAATATGGGCTTATTTTAGCCAAAGCACTTCTTGATACTCAAAATAGCAATTTAGCTAGAGTCTATTTAAATGGAAAAATTCCCTATATTTCAAAGACAAGTATTAGTGAAAAAAGTTCAATAGATCATATTAAAATATCTTATGAAGTAATATGGAAGAAAGGAGTAACAAATCCGCTTAGTTCAATGCTTGGACTTACAGTATTTCATATAACAGCTTGTCCATGTACTCAAGAATATAATAAAAGTCTGTTTAAAACGGATAATGAAAAAATACCCCTTCCGACACACTCGCAACGCTGTGAGACTTCGTTGTGTATAGAAGACAAAAAAAACTGTATTGATTACAATGACCTATTAAATTGCCTCAAAAATCCTCTCCACTTAATTCAAGATTTATTAAAGCGTCCTGATGAGGCGGAACTTATACTTGCCTGTCACAACAAGCCTCAGTTTGCTGAAGACGTTGTAAGGCAGATCTCTTTTGAAATTATAAAAAGACTTAACGATAAAATCGCAGATGATGCTTTCATAAAAATATCAAGCAAAAGCTTTGAAAGCATTCATATACACAATGTAATATGCCGTATAAAAAGCTCTTTTAAAAGCCTTAAAGATGCTTTAATGGCTTAGAATATGGATTAAATTTTGTTTAAAAATCTGTGATAAAAAATACACCAACCTGCTATTTTCTTCCAACTCCAGTATATTTAAAGCCAAGTTTTCTCATTTTTGAGGGATCGTAAACATTTCTTAAATCAATAAATACTGGTTCTCTTAAGAGACTCTTAATCTTTTCAAGATCAAGTGCTCTATACTGATTCCATTCGGTCATAAGAACTACGGCATCTGCTCCCTTGCATGCATCATAGGCATTTTTACAATAGACAACTCCTGCTGGCAGATATTTTTTAGCCTCTTCCATACCTTTTGGGTCGTGAGCCCTTATTTTCGCCCCTTTCTCCATTAAAGAAGGAATAATAGTAATAGAGGGGGCCTCTCTCATATCATCTGTCTCAGGTTTAAATGTAAGTCCAAGAAAGGCTATAGTTTTTCCAGCTTCAGAACCACCAAGCATATCTCTTATCTTTTTTACCATTCTTGCCTTTTGTGCTGCATTTACTTCAACTGCTGCCTCTACAAGCCTTACACTTTCACCGTATTCTTGCACTATTCTCATAAGTGCCAGTGTATCTTTTGGAAAACATGAACCGCCATAGCCTGGTCCAGGATGTAAAAACTTTGACCCTATCCTCCCATCCATGCCTATTGCCTTAGCGAGTGCAACCACATCTGCCCCAACAGCTTCGCATACGTTAGCCATCTCATTTATAAAACTAATTTTTATAGCTAAAAAAGCATTTGCTGCATATTTGATTAGTTCTGCAGTCTCAATAGTTGTGCAAACTATTGGTGTTTCAATAAGATAAAGAGGCTTATAAATATCCCTTAGTACTTTTTCAGCTCTGTCACTTTCAACCCCAATCACCACCCTATCAGGCCTCATAAAATCATTTATTGCAGCTCCTTCCCTTAAAAATTCTGGATTTGAGGCTATATCAAAATCAGCCTCAGGATTGACTTCTTTAATGATCCTTTTTACCTGACGGGCTGTACCAACAGGAACAGTGCTTTTATCAACAATAACAGTATAACCTTTGAGATGGGGGGCTATTTCCCTTGCAGCTTCAAATACATAGGTAAGATCTGCATAGCCATCTCCTCTTCTGCTACTTGGTGTACCAACAGCAAGGAATACTGCATCCGCAGAAGGTACAGCCTCTGATAGATTTGTTGTGAATCTAAGCCTCCCTTCAGATACATTCTTTTTTACCAACATATCAAGACCAGGCTCGTATATGGGTATTTGACCCTTTTTAAGGGTTTCGATCTTCTCTTTGATTTTATCTACACACACAACTTGATGACCGAACTCAGAAAAACAAGTACCAGTCACAAGGCCAACATACCCTGTTCCAATCATGGTTATATTCATTGAATCTATCTCCCAAATTCCCTAATCTTCTAATTTTTTTAAATCTTATTAAGTTAGAATCGATCTTGCAAAAGGAAATATTTAATTTGAAAATTTCAATGTGAAAAACAAAATCATATATTAAAAATTCTTCTTGCCTTCAACTTCTTGTATTGCAAGAAGAAACTGATAAAAAAAGCAGGGAGGAACTCTGTTCTCTTTTTGATATTTGTCATATATCTTAAACAAAATATCTCTCGCTTCTTGTGTTTTTTTAAGCTCTATTAAAAACTCTATTTTTTCTAGAGCCAATAAGACATCTTCTGGATTATTACGCATTTCTTTTTCAATACCAGCCAAGGCCTCTTTGTATCTGCCTTTTAGAGCAAGGATCCGTCTTTGATACCCCTTACAAAGCCCTATAGGACTTGTAGATGACGTTATTTTTATAAGTCCAGGAGTAATATGATAATTTGCATTCCTTAAACTTTTTTCACTTTTCAAAGAAACCTTATATTCTCCTGGCAACAACGGCTGCTCTACCAGCCAGAAAATACTTACTTGTCTTTGGGAATAAAATTTACTATCTGGAACATTTTTTATAGAAAGAAAGCGCAAATTGATATTAAGATCATTATCTTCTCCTGCTTTCGAAATCTTAGGCTCCAATCTTTTCAACTCATCTAACCCTACTTTCTTGAATAACCCTATATTTTGAATCACCACTTCTAAATATACAGGGCAATTTATACCAAGTTCTACCATTGAAGTTCCATTTGGATTAATAAATATTTCTATTATGTTATGTTGCAAGTCCTTTGGCCTATTTTCTTCAGATCCTGAAAAAACGCTTTTTATAGGCCATAATCCCACAACACTCATTATAATTAAAAGTTTTAACAGGTAGCCAATACTATTACCAGTCATAACTTTTTACCCGTAGTTGCTCAAGATCAGAAGGCCGTGTTGACTTACCAGCATATGCTCCATTTGAATTAAAGCCAGACTCTCGTTGGCTGCTGAAAAAGGTAGGTCTTATAAGATGAACAGGAAATAATTTTAATTTATCATATGTACAATCCATACGAAATGAGTCACAAAACTTGTCTGCAATATTGTAAATCATGAGACTGAAAATATCCCCACTATGCTGTCCACCCTTCAAGGCTATCCATAATTTTCCATGATCCTTAAAATCATACATCCTCTCAGTATCCCCATGATGATGTATAT
>CAYMRT010000083.1:0-2726 GCA_964392885.1 uncultured Desulfobacterales bacterium
AATAATCTCTTTATTTCTAAAAAAGATGGCTGAATTAAAAAGCGGCTTTCCAACTCCTGTATCATTCCTTGTAATAGAGCCTATTATTACCCCTATATCTTCTATCTCAGCCAAGAGTTGATCGAAGGCACTTTGGGCACTTTCTATAAAGTCAGGACGCTCAAGTAGATCTTTTGGAGGATAACCTGTTATTGTAAGCTCAGGAAAACAAATAAGGTCACAGCCCTCGCCCTTTGCTATATCACAAAATCCCCTTACTTTTTTTATTGTTTCATCAAAGGCACCTATTGTAATATTTGGCTGGGCAAGGGCTATCTTCAATGCTTCTTTTAGATTCCTTTATGACACTCTTCTACTGCCTTTTGTATCTCTTCGTCAAGCTCTTTTGGCAAGCCTTCAATCTTTACATTCAAAAAGCCTCTAACAATTGTGCTAGTTGCATCCTCTTCGCTAAGACCTCTTGCCATGAGATACTCTATCTCCTCTTTGGCAATTTTACCTACTGCTGCCTCATGAGACATATCAACATCTGCAACATGGGCCTCAAGTTCAGGAATCGCATGAATAACACCATTTTCTGCAAGCATTAATCCCTGACATTCAAGATGAGCCTTAATATCCTTTGCCTTTCCAACAAGGTGACCTCTTGCTATGACAGTGCCACCATAGGAAATGGTACGGGATATTATTTCACCTCTAGTTTCAGGCGCATCTAATATAATCCTTGATCCAGTGTCAATGTGGGAACCCTCAGGAGCAACAATTACAGAATTAAACCTGGCGATTGCACCACTACCCTTTAAAATGCAGGAAGGAAAACTTTGAACCGATTTTACCCCTTTTAACGAAACATAATTTGACAAAAAAGTACCACCTTCTTCTACTTCAATAACAGTTCTAGGGCGCACATATACATCTTCAGCCCAGTTATGAATCATAGTAAAGATGAGCTTTGCTCCTTTTTTTACATAAAATTCAGATATGCCAATATGTAGTCCAGAAGTTAGATGCGGATGAGTAGTACAACCTGTTATGATATGAAGCTCTGAGCCTTCTTCTGCAATAACAATATTGTGTACTCTCTGGGCAACATTGTCATTTCTTATGTAGAGACAAGTCTGCAGTGGATATATAACTCTTTGCCCCTTTTGAGCCCTTATAAAATATCCATTGTCCAGATGCTCTTTTGCCTCCTTAGTAAAGGCATCCTTTTCCGGATCAATTAGCCTCCACATATAATCTTTTAAGCCATCATACTTTTTCATGGCTTCAGTAATTGGAAGCATCTCTACGCCTTGGACATTGCAATTGCATGAAACAACTCCACAATTTGTCTGAAGAAATGTACCAAGGCGATTTTGTGCCTCTAAATCCACGCCGGTCTTTTTTAGTCTGTCTATTTCCTCTTCATTAAGCTCGCTGATATCCTTTGGGACATCCACCTGATCAGCAGGCTTAAACCTTTTCAAAAGCTCTTCATCTCTTAATTTGTCAGCATTTTCTAAAATAGACATTTTGCACACTCCTCATAGCCATGTTTCTGGATACCCTCAAAGATGTCAATAGGATTACCATGGCATACAAGCTTGCCATCAAGCATCACATGGCCTTTATCTGCTGTGACATAATTGAGGATAAAACCAGTATGGGTAATTATAAGCCCAGACTTTGTGCGCCCTCTGTGCTTGTCTTTTTCAAGAAGCCTCCTTATCATGTCTCCAATTACATTTAAATTTTCTACATCAACACCAGACTCAGGCTCATCAAGCAAAGTCAAATCAGGATTTTGCGAAAGAAGCTGAAGAAGCTCTGATTTTTTTATCTCACCACCAGAAAATCCAAGGTTTACCTCTCTGTCTAAAAAGGCTTCAAACCCGTATTCTATGGCAAGTTTTACGCCGACATTGCTTCCATTTCCGCAAAGGGTAAGCATATCTCGAAGCTTTACCCCCCTTAAGGTTGGAGGACGCTGAAAAGAAAGCCCTAGTCCAAGCTTTGCTCTTTCATTAAGAGGCATATGGGTAATATCTACACCTTTAAAAATGATTTTCCCGTGCTTTACCTCATACCCATCAAAACCCATTATAGTCATGAGCAAAGTTGTTTTGCCAGAACCATTCCTGCCAAAGAGACAATGAGTCTCACCCTTTCCTATGTGAAGGTTGATGCCTTTCAAAACCTCTTTTCCATGAACATCAACCCACAGATCTTCAATTTTTAACATGGACTCCTCCTTTGTTTCAAAAAGGCAACACTAGTGTTTAGAATTAAGGCCCTGACCAGGGCCATCAAGCCTAAGCTCAGCTAAACCCACCAGTGCCACCACACCCGCTACTGCCAAAAGAACCTGATACGCCACTGCCAAAAGATCCAGAAGAACCTGACATGCAAGAAAAGGTGGAAAACTGTTTAGTCACATCCTCTGAACCGCAGGCAGGACACTTAACATCAGATACCCCGCTTATAGACAAAACAAATCTTTCAAAATTCTTATTACACTTGTTGCAGATAAATTCATATATGGGCATAATTAATCACCTCTCTTTTTTAAAAAGTTAAATTTTTTATTTGCAATAAATTAAACTAATACGATAAAAACAATCTTTTTTATTAAATTTACTTTAATCTTAAAAAAAACTAAGTCAAGAAAGAATAGGGAGGAAACCTTGAAAACTGTCGATGAATTAAAATTAATCATTTCTCCAGAAGAAATTCAAGAGAGAATA